>DVIO01000079.1 GCA_018711205.1 Candidatus Avamphibacillus intestinigallinarum
CGTAATTCTCCAAGTTTATCTTTTTCCTCTATACGATATCCGTAAGAGGTCACACCATGTTCAAGACGAGCCGCAGTAACGGTAAAATCATTCCCCTCATGGATGATGCCTTCTGTAATTTCTTCAATATACAAAGGGTAGGTTAAGTGTGTTGCACTGACTTCCAAGCTTGTCTCAACAAACTTTTTAATCCCTTTTGGTCCATAAATTGTTAAAGCTTCACCGTCTTGAAAAGAACGACTGCCTAGGAAGCCAGGTAAGCCAAAGATATGATCCCCATGTAGATGTGTAATAAATATTTTATTAATTTTTCTCGGTTTAATGGTTGTGTGTAAAATCTGATGTTGAGTCGCTTCGCCACAATCAAATAGCCAAACTTCATTCAACTCCTGTAATAAGGAAAGTGCTACAGATGATACGTTACGTTCTTTTGAAGGTAATCCTGCGCCTGTTCCTAAAAAGATTAATTCCATTTTTAGACTCCTCTATTTATTGAATTTCGTCATTTTTTTAATGGTTGATAAGCATCTAGCGTACGTCTTGCTTCACCAGGCATATCAGTAATAATTCCGTGACATTGTAAGTCAACAATTCGTTTTATATGCGAGGTTTTATTAACGGTATAAGCCCGTACTGTAAGCTGATTTTGTAGACAAGCTTTCATTAGTTTTTTATTGATGATACTATGCTTTAAATGTAAACTTTTCACACCAAGATCTTCGGCTCTTTTCATTAAATTTTTGTGATTGGATGTTAAGTAAGCGATTTCTAAGTCATCCTTATATATTTGTAAACGTTTAATACTTTCGGGATTAAATGATGAAAGAATAATACGCTCGTTCATATTGTATGTACAAATCAATTCATAGACGATTTTTTCTAGATGATTATAATCAATTTTATTATTTTTTAGTTCAATATTTAAAAGAATATCTTTGGACACGGACCATTGTAAGAGTTCCTCTAACGTTGGTATACGCTCTTGGGTAAATCGCGTGCTAAACTGTGCATTGGCATGTAAGGTTTTGATTTCCTCATACGTATAATCTTGTATATACCCTTTCCCATTCGTCGTCCTATTAACCGTTTCATCATGCATGATAATTGGAATAGAATCTTTTGTTAGATGTACGTCCGTTTCGATGGCATCAGCTCCGTCCTTATAAGCTAATTCAAACGCCGCAAATGTATTTTCAGGAGCTTCTTTACTTGCACCACGATGGGCAACAATCATCATAGGAATCACACTCCTTATCATTGAGTTTAAACGAGAAAATTAAAGAAGCTTAGCTATTTTGACGTTTATTTTTATATGATAGATAATAAAAGAAATATACTATTCATAAATACTCTTTATATTTTGTTTGAGAACACATGAATTGTCAATTATGACGAAGTGAGGTGTACCGTAAACTTTATTTACGATGAAAATGAATCGATTTTTAAAACATAAAAAGATCATTATAACAGGCGCATCAAGTGGCATAGGAGAACGGCTAAGTTGGCATATTGCTAAAAATGGTGGTATTCCAATTATGGTTGCTCGTTCTTATGAAAAGTTACGTCAAAATCAAGTGAATATTCAACAAGCATTTCATATCCATGCACCTATCTATATAAGTGATTTATGTAGTGAAGAAGGGCAAGCTGTTTTCAAAGAGATTATTCAACAAGAAACATCTATCGATGGTTTACTGAATAATGCTGGTTTTGGTTTATTTGAATCGATTTTGGATGCGGATATGGTTGATATAAGAAACATGTATGAATTAAATGTATTTGCAGTTATGCAAGCCGTTCAAACTGTATTACCGCATTTATTACATAATCAAGCAGGTCATATTGTCAATATTGTCTCACAAGCTGGAAAACTTGCGACTCCAAAGTCTTCGGGATATGCATCTTCTAAACATGCGATTTTAGGATACACAAATGTTCTTAGACAAGAAGTATCTCCACTTGGTATACATGTGACTGCTGTTAATTTAGGACCAGTGGCAACGAACTTTTTTACCAAGGCTGATCCTAATGGAACCTATGTGGAAAATGTCCAAAAATATATGCTTGATGCAAATGATGTAGCAGAAAAAGTCGTCGCTACATTATTTCATCGTAAGCGTGAAATTAATATGCCGTGGTGGATGGAAATAGGTAGTAAATTATATCAAATAGCACCTACGCTGATGGAAACAGTATTGAAAAGACAATTTAATAAAAAGTAATAAAACAGCAAGGGAAGGATGATTTGCTTTATACCTGACATCATTTTACGTACATCAGATTTTAAGTAACTTGCTTTTATTTATAATGACCACCCATCTTATGAGCACGTTCATGTACTTGACCAGCAGTCGTTAAAGAGGCAGCATGAAAGACAGCTGTTGGTCCGTACGTGTCATGTAACTGATCTAGAACTTGATTTAATTTTTCTTTGTTTTTAGATGTATTAAACAAACTTAACTGTCGTGTTTCCGATGATTGTAAGTTGGATACACTCACTCCAATACGCCGTATCGGCATGAAATCCCAATGTAGATTAAATAAATATAAGGCAGCCTCGTAGATTTCTTGCCCATCGTCAGTTGCATTAAATAATGATATTTGACGATTAATTCCAGTAGCGTGCTTAAAGTCACCACAGCGCATGCTTAAGGAAATCGTTTGTCCCATATAATGGTGTTTTCTAATTCTTCTGCCAACCTCTTCACATAATTCCAGTAGTACGATGCGAATTTCCTCTTGCTTGGCATAATCGTAGGGCAAAGTCATATTGTGTCCAATCGCTTTTTGATTTTCATGCGTTTCGGGTGCGACAGGAGACTCATCAATTCCATTAGCCAATTGCCAGAGGACAATCCCATTTATACCCCAGCGTTTTTTAAGGCGATAAAGTGGAAAATTGGCAAGCTGCCCAATGGTTTGAATGCCCATCGCTTCCAAATGTTTTTTCATCCGGCTTCCGACATGAAACAATGTTTGGACAGGCAAAGGCCACATCTTATCTTGTAGATTATGAAAATTCAAATGAAAAATACCGGATGTATTCTTTTTAGCAAAAGCATCACATGCCATTTTCGCGAGTAATTTATTTGGGGCAATGCCTATACGTGCATAAATACCTGTTGCTTCCATAATTTCTTGTTGAATAGCTGTTGCGACCTCAAAGGGCGTTTGTTGTCGTAACATATGCGTCATATCCAAGAATTGTTCATCAATAGAAAATACTTCTACTTGATTTGTATATTGTTCTAAAATAGATGTAATAAGACAAGATAAATGAACATATAGCTGCATATGTGGTTGAACCGTAATAGCTTGGGGACATTTTTGCTTTGCTTGCCATAAAGGTTCCGTTGTTTGAACACCAAATTTTTTAGCAATCGGGCAAGCGGCTAAAATGATTCCGCTTCTCTTCTTAGGATCACCAGAGACAATAATCGGTTGTGCTTTCCATTCTGGATGATAAGCCTTTTCGATAGAAGCGTAAAAAGATTGCATATCTACTAAAAAGATGGTTTTATTCATAAGAAAGCCTCTTTCATCTTATAATAAATGGAACATTCGTTCTCATTACAAGATACACGAAAAGCATTTCAATTTCTACTGTAAAGAAAAGGAAATGCTTTTTATTTTATCTTAACGATGGTTTGTATATACATTTGGTGTAGTAAGGGATTGAATTTGTCCGTACAGTTGATCAGATAACCGATGATGAATATTTAGATTTACATTTGTTTCTACTTGTTCACTAGAGCTTGCCCCAAAAACAGCTGATACTACTGCTGGGTGTTGTAAAACATATTTTAGGGCAATTTCATTAAAGGAACCAGCC
>DVIO01000007.1 GCA_018711205.1 Candidatus Avamphibacillus intestinigallinarum
TGACCCGAAATCATTTGATCCTAGGGCGATGCTCAATCAAATTAGCACAGCTAAAAATGAATTGCGCACACCAGAACAGTGTCAAGAAGATGCGATCAACTACTATGAAGAGCAAGTAGCAGACATTTATGTAGCGTATCAAAAGATGCTTCGCAAAAATGAGTCGCTTGATTTTGACGATTTAATTATGCAAACGATTCATCTATTTAAACGCGTTCCAGAGGTCCTTGAATATTATCAACGTCGTTTCCAATATATTCATGTTGATGAATATCAAGATACGAATAAAGCGCAATATTCACTTGTCAAACAGCTAGCAAATCGTTTCCAAAATCTGTGTGTCGTTGGCGATTCTGATCAATCGATTTATCGTTGGCGCGGGGCAGATATTCAAAATATCTTAAACTTCGAAACCGATTATCCAAATGCGAAAGTAATCTTCTTGGAACAGAATTACCGGTCAACGAAATCAATTTTACAAGCGGCCAATCATGTAATTGACCATAATAGTGGCCGTAAACCGAAGAAATTATGGACTGAAAATGATGACGGTGAAAAAATCTATTATTATGAAGGATCCTCAGAACAAGATGAAGCATTGTTTGTGGTAGATAAAATTCAGGATCTAACAACGTTTGGTAAAATGAGTTTGAATGATATTGCGATTTTGTATAGAACAAACGCACAATCTCGTGCAATTGAAGATTCGTTCATGAAGTCAGGCATTGCTTACCAAATGGTTGGCGGTATGCGCTTCTATGACCGTAAAGAAATTAAAGATATGATTGCGTATTTACGACTGATTGTTAATCCAGATGATGATATTAGTTTTGAACGAGTTGTCAATGTACCGAAACGCGGGATTGGTAAAACGACGATTGAGCGTTTACGTGAATATACGATGACGCATGATATTTCATTTTCACAAGCACTTGAGGAAGTGGATTTCACAGGTGTTTCTAAAAAAGCCGCTAACACATTGAGTGCTTTTGGCCAAATGATGAAAACATTTACCGAGCAACAAGAATTTTTGACGGCGACAGATATGGTAGATGCTGTCCTGGAACAAACAGGTTATGAAGAAATGTTAGAGAATGAGCGAAGCATTGAAGCCAAAACGCGTTTGGAAAACTTAGAAGAGTTTAAAACTGTTACGAAAGATTTTGAACATGTAAGTGAAGATAAATCATTGATTGCTTTTCTAACGGATTTGGCACTTGTTGCTGATATTGATAAAGTTGATGAAGACGATCCAGAATATGAAGAGAAAGTAACGTTGATGACATTACATTCTGCAAAAGGGCTAGAATTTCCAATTGTCTTCTTAATCGGTATGGAGGAAAATGTTTTTCCGCATAGCCGTTCAATGTTTGACGACGAAGAGATGGAGGAAGAAAGACGTCTTGCTTATGTGGGCATTACCCGCGCTGAGAAAGAATTGTACTTAACCCATGCGAAGATGCGGATGTTATATGGTAAAACACATATGAATCCGAAAAGCCGATTTATTGACGAAATTCCTACTGAGCTCATTGATGGTATGGAATCAGCGACAAGTCAATTCTTTAATGCTGTGAAGCAACAAGCGGCACAAGAACAGCCAAAACGCATTAAAAGAAAAGCAACGAGAACGAAAGAAACAACCGGAGCTGAAAATGAAGCATGGCAAACGGGTGATAAAGCAGCACATAAAAAATGGGGAACAGGTACAGTTGTCAATGTACAAGGTGAAGGAGAAGGTATGGAGCTTGATATTGCGTTTCCGGCTCCAACAGGTATTAAACGTGTGTTAGCCAAATTTGCACCAATTACAAAACAATAAGAGGTGTTTCGATTGGATAGATTAAGTGCTGAGGAACGAATTGCATCCTTACGTGAAACATTGAATCGTTACGGATATGAATATTATGTATTGGATTCACCAAGTGTACCAGATAGTGAATACGACCGAAAAATGCGTGAATTAATTGAACTTGAAACAGCATATCCAGATATGATTACAGCTGATTCACCAACACAGCGTGTCGGTGCGGAACCTTTAGAAGGATTTGAAAAAGTTGAACATACAGTACCGATGCTTAGTTTAGGTAATGCATTTAATGCAGAGGAAATCAGAGATTTTGACCGACGTGTTCGTGAAGGAATTGGTCAGCAAGTAGAGTATGTATGTGAACTGAAAATTGATGGACTTGCGGTTAATCTCACATATGAAGATGGACAATTTAGGCAAGGTTCTACAAGAGGCGATGGAACAGTAGGAGAAGATATAACGAGCAACCTACGAACGATTAGAAGTGTTCCATTATCAATCAAAGAACAAGGTTTAATCGAAGTCCGTGGTGAGGCATTTATGCCACATCGTTCATTTTTAGCTTTAAACGAAGCAAAAATGCAGCATGAAGAAGAGCCATTTGCTAACCCGCGTAATGCAGCGGCAGGTTCATTACGTCAGCTCGATCCTAAGATTGCGGCAAAGCGTAATTTAGATGTTTTCTTATACGGTGTCGGTCAATGGGAAGGAAAAGAAATGACACGGCATAGTGAGCGACTGGAATATATCACAAGTCTTGGGCTTAAGGTAAATCCAGAATGGAAAAAGTGTAAAACAATTGAAGAAGTCATTGAATATATCGAAAAATGGTCTGAGAAACGGCCAGATTTAAATTACGAAATTGACGGTATCGTCATTAAAGTCGACCAGCTGGATCAACAGGAAGAGCTAGGCTATACTGCAAAAAGCCCCCGCTGGGCCGTCGCT
>DVIO01000080.1 GCA_018711205.1 Candidatus Avamphibacillus intestinigallinarum
TTGCTTCTTAAAAACGGTTACCCGTTTCTTGACATAATTGGTTGTTCTGTTCAGTTTTCAAAGAGCAAATCATTTCGTCGCTCGTTTTGGCGACTTTATTAATATATCATCTTTCAGAAGTGATGTCAACACTTTAAAAATCTTTTTTAATATGTTCGACACCGTCTTTTGACGACGTTTATTACTATATCACCTTTTTAAAACGAAGACAAGTATTAATTTATAAATCATTCAAACTAAATTTTTCCACTTACCTGATCAAAAGTTCTCTTCATAAGAAAAGAGCCTCATCAAGATGCAGAGTTCGCAATCTTCATAAAGCTCTTAATCTATCTTTATTTATTTCGCATTTGTGGGAATAGCAACACGTCACGAATAGAAGCTGAATTCGTTAAGAGCATAACAAGACGATCGACACCAATCCCTAAACCGCCAGTTGGTGGCATACCATACTCTAATGCTTCTAAAAAATCTTCATCCATTAGATGCGCTTCATCATTACCTGATTCTCGTTCCGCTACTTGTGATTCAAAACGCTCTCTTTGATCAATTGGATCATTTAACTCACTAAATGCATTCGCATGTTCTCTTCCTACAATAAAGAGTTCAAAGCGATCGGTAAATCTAGGATCTTCTTCGTTTTTCTTCGCTAGTGGTGAAATTTCCACTGGATGTCCATAAATAAATGTAGGCTGAACTAATTTATCTTCAATCTTTTGCTCGAAGAACTCATTTAATACATGACCATAAGTCATATGTTCCGTAATATCCACACCGTGTTCTTTTGCAAGTGCACGTGCTTCTTCATCTGTCATCTCTTGCCAGAAGTCTACTCCAACATATTCTTTTACCGCATCAGCCATGTGCAGACGTTTCCAGCGAGGTGTTAAATCAACCTCAGCTTCACCGTATTGAAGTTTCGTTGTCCCATGTACTTCTTTTGCGATATGTGCGATAAGATTTTCTGTTAGTTCCATAATATCATGATAGTCAGCATATGCTTCATATAGTTCAATCATCGTAAATTCAGGATTATGTCTTGTCGACACACCTTCATTACGGAATACGCGACCGATTTCATATACTTTCTCCATTCCACCTACAACGAGACGTTTTAAATGAAGTTCGATAGCAATTCTCATATATAATGGAATATCTAATGCATTATGATGTGTTTCAAACGGGCGTGCTGCTGCTCCACCTGGAATACTATGCATCATCGGTGTTTCAACTTCTAAAAATCCATGATCATCTAAATAATGACGCATTGATTGGATGATTTTAGAACGAAGCACAAATGTTTCGCGACTTTCTGGATTTGTAATCAAGTCTAGATAACGTTGACGATAACGTTGTTCAATATCTTTTAATCCATGATATTTTTCTGGTAACGGTCGTAAGGATTTAGACAATAAGTGTAATTCTGTCGCTTTAACAGAAAGCTCACCTACTTTAGTCTTGAACATCTTACCTTTAATACCGACGATATCACCCATATCTAATGTTTTAAAAACGTCGTATGCGTCATCGCCTACTGTATCTTTACGTACGTAAATCTGGATTTGTCCTTGAATATCTTGAATATGCGCAAAGCCAGCTTTACCTTTTCCACGTTTAGTCATCACACGACCCGCGATTGTGACAACGTCTTCTTTGTCTTCTAATTCTTCTTTAGAAAATTGATCATATGTGTCAATTAATTCATCTGTTAAATGGGAACGGACGAATTTTCCACCAAACGGATCGACCCCTTGCTCACGATACGTAGTAAGCTTATCCCTTCTTACTTGCATTTGCTCATTTATTTCTTCTGACAACTCAATCACTCCTCATCTGCAATTTTCAATATCTTTCGTCTATAACCGCTCAAACAAAATCACATGATACATTATATAGAAGAAACGCTTATCTTTCATCTATCATAACGTATCTCCGCCATCATGTGTCATTTCTTTCATCTTCAGCTGACCAATCACGAACACCCTTTTTGTCTGCTTCAGGCAATTTCTCTAAGAGATCCTCTACTCTTTCTCCTACTTTTGGAATAGAATAGCTTGGTGCCAATTCAGCTAAGGGCACAAGTACAAACGCGCGTTCATGCATACGAGGATGCGGTACGGTTAGCTCGTCTGTCGATACGGTTTCTTCTCCGTACAATAAAATATCCAAATCTATTGTTCTTGGTCCGAAACGAATGTCTCTTTCTCTACCCAAACGATTCTCGATTCCTTGACAGTAGGCTAATAAATCCATTGGAGATAAGGTCGTTTCCACTTCGATGATCATGTTTAAAAAATCCGCTTGATCTGTATACCCTACAGGATCTGTTTCATATATCGAGGAGATGTTGTTCATCTTGATCTCCTCGTGCTCTGTAATCTTCTCAAGTGCACCTGTTAAATAAGCTTCTCTAGGTTCGATATTTGTACCAAGTGCAATATAAGCTATTTCCATTGTCATTTCTCCCTATAAATTTCTACCGCAACAGATTCAAGTTGGCCAGGTATCGGCGCATCCGGTTTAATTAGACGCACACGGCATGCCTGTAATCCTGCAAAAGCTTGTAGTAGGTCCATTGCAATGTCTTCAGCAACAGATTCAATTAGTTTTTTAGCCTTACCTTCCACAATACGTTGAACCCGTTCATAGGCTTGTCCATAATGAATAGAATCGTTCATATCATCTGTCTGCCCAGCCTTTTGCAAATCACTAAACAGTTCTAAATCCACTTGAAAACGCTGACCTAGCTTATTCTCCTCTGGAAACAATCCATGATATCCATAAAACTGCATTTGTTTTAAAATGATTTTATCCATTAGTTTCGAACCTCTTCTTCTGCTTGTAACATCGCATCCATCATTTTTCTTAAGGCTACATTCGCTTTTACATTATGTACGCGAACAATTTGACACCCTTTCGAAATACCGAGACAAGTCGTTGCGCCTGTTCCAATGTCACGATTGTCTGCTACAGGCTCATCTAGTATCGTCCCAATAAAACTTTTGCGGGATGTCCCGAGTAAAATTGGATAACCTAACGCTTTAAACGCATCTAAATGCTTCATAGCAAACAGATTGTCTTGCATCGTCTTTGCAAACAACCCAATTCCCGGATCTAAAATAATATGTTCATCTTTAATACCATTTGCGCGTGCAATGTTAATACTCTCTTGTAAATCGCGCGTCATATCCGCAATTAAATTCGTATAGTTCATATTATCGCGATTATGCATTAAAACAATCGGCGCGTCATATTGTGCGACGACCTCTGCCATTTTAGGATCGAATTTCGCACCCCAAATGTCATTAATGATATCAGCACCGTTTTCTAATACTTGTTTCGCAGTCTCTGCTTTATACGTATCTACCGAAATAGGAATCGATACATTCTTTTCAACCGCTTCAATAACAGGTAGAATTCGCTCAAGCTCCTCTGCTGCTGATAATGGTGTATGGCCTGGTCTGGTTGATTCGCCACCAATATCAATGATATCGGCACCTTCAGCTTCCATCTTCACCGCTTGCTCGACTGCGCGATCTACAGAGTTATAACGCCCACCATCCGAAAATGAATCTGGTGTCGTATTTAAAATACCCATAATATATGTACGTGCATTTAAGTCATATGTTTGCTTTTTCGTTTTCAAATACATCTATTACCCTTCTTCCGCACTGATGATCATCCGTATATAGACATTATACGTCATCACCCATCGTTTTTACACCCTAATACTCAACTTGCTGACACAGAAAAACCGATTATGCATTCTATCGCACAATCGGCATTTCATCTCATATATTATTCTTCATCAAATTGGTAAAGAGGTGTTGATAAGTATCTTTCACCGTTATCCGGTAAGATGACAAGAACTTTTTTACCTTTACCTAGTTTTTTAGCCACTTCTAATCCACCTGCAATTGCAGCACCTGCAGAAATCCCGCCAAGGATTCCGTTAGTTGTCGCAACTTTACGAGATGTTTCAAAAGCTACTTCATTTGATACCGTTACAACATCATCATACACATCTGTATCTAGCACATCTGGAATAAACCCAGCACCTAACCCTTGGATTTTATGAGGGCCTGGTTTTTTACCAGATAACACTGCTGAGTCCTCTGGTTCTAATGCGTAGATTTTAATATCTTTAAAATGCTCTTTTAGCACTTTACCAGCACCTGTGATCGTACCACCTGTACCAATACCTGAAACAAATCCGTCTAAACCGTCTTTCATTTGTTCAACAATTTCTTTACCTGTCGTTTTAGAATGAATTTCCGGGTTCGCTTGGTTCGCAAATTGTTGTGGCATGAAGTATCCGTTAGCATCTTTTAATTCTTCAGCTTTTTTAATAGCACCTTTCATCCCGTCAGCACCTGGTGTCAAAATGAGTTCTGCTCCATATGCACGTAACAGATTGCGGCGTTCCTTACTCATTGTATCTGGCATCACTAAGATGGCTTTATAGCCTTTTGCAGCTGCAACCATCGCTAGACCAATCCCAGTATTCCCACTTGTTGGCTCAATAATCGTACCACCTGCTTTTAAGTCGCCAGATTTCTCACCAGCTTCAATCATCGCTAAAGCAATACGGTCTTTCACTGAACTACCAGGATTCATGAATTCTAACTTTGCATAAACATCTGCACTATTTTCATCTGTCAAACCATTTAATTTAACAATCGGAGTTTCTCCAATTAAACCTGCAATACTATCTGCTACTCTTGACATATTGACCATCTCCAATTCCAAGTTATCTTATAAGATTTATATATAATGTAAACCAAATTAGTCGGGATGTCAACTACAAAAGCCATTTATTTCAAATTTAATTTTTTAACTGACGCAAGTCCTCTTCACTTAATCGATACACTTCGTTACAAAAATGACATTCGACTTCTGCCCCATGATCTTCTTCAATCATCGCGTCAATCTCGTCATTGCCTAGGCCAATAATAGCGGTTTCTACTCGTTCACGCGAGCAATGACAGTGGAAATCAACATCCATCTTCTCTAATATCGTAAACGGTGTATCACCAAATAAGCGTTCCAAGATTTGCTCTGGTGTGTGTCCCTCTTGTATGAGTGTTGAAATCGCCGGTAATTCAGCAATATGTTTTTCTAATTGGTCAATGATTTCATCACCCGCACCTGGCATCACCTGCACGATGAAGCCTCCTGCAGCTAAAATAGATAAGTCCGGATTCACAAGTACCCCCGCCCCGACGGCTGATGGGGTTTGTTCTGAAACAGCGAAGTAATACGTGAAGTCCTCGCTAATTTCTCCAGAAACTATAGGTGAATTCCCGGTAAAATAATCCTTTAAACCAAGGTCTTTCGTAACGGCAACATTCCCAGCCCCGACAGCTCTACTTACATCTAGCTTACCTTGATCATTTAACTCAAAATCAACATGCGGATTGGATACATAGCCACGGACTTCGCCGTTAGCATTCCCATCAGCAATGATTGCTCCAATCGGACCGTCCCCTTCAACTTTTACCGTTAAACGGTCATCACCTTTTAACATCGCCCCCATCATTGCGGTAATGGTTAGTGTTCTCCCCATTGCAGCTGAAGCAGTAGCCCATGTATCATGACGTCTTCTTGCCTCTTCCACTGTATTCGTTGAATCAATTGCATATGCACGAATGTAGCCATCATAAGCTACGGCTTTAATTAAATAATCTTTCATATCTTAACATCCTCTCTTTACGGTTGATCGACCAACCGTGTATAAATTAAATGAAGTCCCTTCAATGTTAAATACGGATCGACAAGTTGGATTGTTTCTGATGTATCCGCAATTAACGGCGCAAGTCCTCCAGTTGCGACAACTGTTGGCGTTGTATTTTTTTCTTTCATGATACGCTTCACAATACCATCCACTTCACCAACTGCACCGTAGAACACACCTGCTTGCATCGCCTCTACCGTTGATTGACCAATCACATGTTCAGGAGATTCCAGTTCAATTTTCGGAAGTTTGGCTGCTTTTTGATACAATGCTTCGACCGCAATATTAATACCCGGTGCGATTAAACCACCGTAATACGCGTTCGTTTCATCAATATAGCAATACGTTGTCGCTGTCCCAAAGTCAATAATGATTAGTGGGCCGGCGTACGAATGAATTGCACCAATCGCATTCACAACTCGGTCTGCTCCAAGTTCATGTGGTCTCGGATAATGAATATCTAAAAATTCCCGAGCAATATCTTTATCAATAATAATCGGCGTTTTCCCGAAGTATTTTTCGCACATTTCATCTAAAGCATACATAATCGGAGGGACAACAGATGAAATGATGATATCCTCTATATCTTTGAATGTTAAATCTTTCATCTTAAATAAAGACTCAATCAATACAGCAAATTCGTCTTCTGTTTTATAGCGATCTGTCTTAATACGCCACTCATATTCTAGTGTGCCTTGATTGAACACACCTAACACGGTATTTGTATTGCCGACATCTAACACAAAGAGCATACAAACCAAACCTTCCTACCATTTATTCGTTTTTCCTTGAAGTGATCAATTCATTACAGTCTATTGCCGAAAAAGAGCAACCACTCACCACAGGCGAAGGTTGCTCCTTGTCTTATTTATTCTTTATTGTCTGAATCGTCAGCGTTATCATCTGATTCAGGCTTATTTGATGCGTCTGTTGGTGCATTTTTGTCACCATATTCATGAAGATGTTCCTCGTACTCATCATCTGCTTTTTGTTTTGCTTCTTCAAATGACTCAGGTTGTTTCTCATCTTGACCTGATTGTATAGAAACAACTGGGCGGTCATTTTCCTCAGCATCGATAAGTGAGCGATCTCCTTCAGGCATCACACCATCTTCAAATAGAGACTTGATTTGCTTAGCATCCAATGTCTCGATTTTCAGAAGCGTTTGTGCAATCAATTCAAGCTTATCTTTATGCTCTGTAAGAATTGATTTCGCACGGTCATAGCAATAATTGATGAAGTTTTGTACTTCAATATCAATATCACGTGCAATCGATTCACTATATCCTGGTTCATTTTGGATGTCACGGCCTAAGAATACATCTCCGCCGCCACCACTTACAAATTGAACTGGACCAATTTTATCACTCATACCATATTCAGTAACCATCTTACGCGCAATACTTGTTGCACGCTGGAAGTCGTTATGAGCACCCGTACTCACTTCGCCAAACATAATCTCCTCAGCTACACGACCACCTAGTAAGCCCGTAATCTTATCGAACAATTCTGGTTTTGTCATTAAGTATCTGTCTTCTTTAGGTAACATGACCGCATAACCACCAGCTTGACCACGTGGCACAATCGTTACTTTATGAACTGTATCCGCATCATCCAGCACCATACCGATAATCGTATGACCACTTTCGTGATGGGCAACAATATTACGTTCTTTTTCTGAAATGACACGGCTACGCTTAGCAGTACCTGCAATAACACGGTCAATGGCTTCGTCGACATCGAGCATATCAATTGTTTTCTTATCATGACGTGCTGCGACTAACGCTGCCTCGTTTAATAAGTTCTCCAAGTCCGCACCCGAGAAACCAGGTGTACGCATCGCAATGGTCTTAAAGTCGACATCGTCTGCTAATGGTTTATTACGTGCGTGTACACCAAGAACAGCTTGACGACCTTTCACATCTGGACGGTCAACTGTAATTTGTCTGTCGAAACGACCTGGACGTAATAACGCAGGGTCTAGAATATCCGGACGGTTCGTAGCAGCAATGATGATAATCCCTTCATTACCACCAAACCCATCCATTTCAACAAGCAATTGGTTTAGTGTTTGTTCACGTTCATCGTGACCGCCACCTAAACCAGCACCACGTTGACGACCAACTGCATCAATCTCATCAATAAAGATGATACAAGGTGCATTTTTCTTCGCATTTTCGAACAAGTCACGTACACGTGAAGCCCCAACACCAACAAACATCTCTACGAAATCAGAACCACTGATTGAGAAGAACGGTGTACCCGCTTCACCTGCTACAGCTCTTGCAAGCAATGTTTTACCTGTCCCTGGAGGCCCGACTAAAAGAACCCCTTTAGGAATACGAGCTCCTAAATCAACAAATTTACGAGGGTCTTTTAAGAACTCAACAACTTCAACAAGCTCTTGTTTTTCTTCATCTGCTCCAGCAACATCTTTAAAGCGCACTTTTTTCTTATCTTCTGAATACATTTTCGCCTTACTCTTACCGAAGTTCATGGCACGACCTGCACCGCCACCACCTTGAGCTTGGCTTAATACAAAGAAGATTAATAATCCAATAATTAAGAATGGAAGCATCGTCGTTAAGAAGGTCGTAAACCTACTTGGTTGCTCTTCTTCTTCCATTTTTAGAACACTTTGTTTATTTGCTGTCTCCGTTATATTTGCAACAATATCTGTATTATCCGGAACTTGAGCAACAAACTCTTGATCTTTTTTCTCCAATGTACCTGTAACACGCATAATCTTGTTGACAGGCTGCATTGTCATTTCTTTAATATCACCATTATCTAAGGCACTCATAAACTCTTTAACATTTAATTCTTTAGATTCTTCACCTTGGCCAGTTAACATGACATAAGCAGAAACCAATACAAGGAATAATATTCCAAAGAAGAATAACTGTTTTATTACTCGACCCATTGCCTACCTCCTCCCAACACTGGGAAACTGACTACAATCGTGTTATTATAGCCGTTTTTTTATATATTTGGCTAACTTTGATAACCATTTGTCTTTTAAAACATAATAGACATTGTACCTTACTCTTACTTTCTAACCAAGTATTTACACTTCATTTTCTTCATAAATTTCAGGCTTTAAAATACCAATATATGGAAGGTTGCGGTATTTCTCTTGATAATCAAGACCGTAGCCAACCACAAATTCATCAGGCACTTCAAAACCAACTACATCTGCTTTTATTTTCGCCGTACGTCCCGCTGGTTTATCTAAGAGCGTAACAATCTTAATCGACGCGGCTTGTCTATATTTAAACAGATCAACAAGATAGCTTAATGTTAATCCACTATCGATAATATCTTCAACGATGAGTAAGTGTCTACCTTCGACTTTTGCATCCAAGTCTTTCACAATCTTTACTTCACCAGATGATCTTGTGCCACTTCCATAGCTCGATACATCCATAAAATCCATTTCTACATATGTATCAATCGATTTCACAACATCAGACATAAAAGGCATCGCACCTTTTAATACCCCGATGACTAATGGGAATTTATCTTGATATTCCTCTGTTAACTGTTGGCCAATTACTTTACACTTCGCTCTAATTTCTTCTTCAGAAATCAGTACGCTTTTGATGTCATCCTTCATGATTAAGCCATTCCCTTCTGATTTAAACACGATTAAATCAATAACATGTTGAAACTTCTTCGATGCATGCTACAAACTCAAACGATTTTTTTATGGTGTATATATATACATGTTGTATTGGTTAAATCTGTTGCATAAACTGATTTCTTTAGGCCAACTAGCCAAACCACTCGGTCACGCGAATCCACAACAACTGGCCAATCCTTCCGTAAGTATTTCGGAATCTTCTCGTCGATAAAAATCCGACTCAGTTTCTTCGTACCTTGTAAGCCACGCCATGTCATGCGCTCCCCGTCCTGAGGTGTTCGTACATATAAAGGAAGGCTGACTTGATCAACTGGAATACAATATGTATCTATCTCTCTTCCAGTTAAGGATGATTCCCAAGAGCTGATCAAGGTTGACCCATCTTTTAATGTGACCTCGCCTGGTACGTTAAGGAGTAATGGCATATATGCTTTATCCGTTGTTGCGTCATCAGACTGAAACCGAAACATGATTTCGTCATATACTTTAAGCATTTGTAACTGACCTGGTAAATCAATCGATACATTGCTTTTTTCTGCTTCAAACAACGCAAAAAAGTCGGTCTCATGAACATACGTTACATATACTTCTTGGTTATTATATAGATAGTTTAATATTAGATGAAAGACGCGTCTTTGTAAAGGAATCGAATATGATTTAAATAATTCCACAGAAAACCTTGCTACGCTTTCTTTTTCATCTAGTATGACAACTGTTTCAAACATTTTTTTCGCTTCTGTTTGTAAAAATTGTTCATCATTTTGTAACGATTTGCTCAAATATTGCACCGTATTATGTAAATTCGGATTGTGTTTTTTTAAAATCGGAATAATATGATGACGAAATTCGTTTCGAGTATAGTCAGATTCTAAATTAGTCGGATCCATTCGGTAGCCAATGCCTTCACGTTCTACATACGCTTCAATCTCATCTTTGGTTACCCCTAATAATGGACGAATGATTTCCCCGCTTGCAAAAGGGCGACGTGCCGGCATACCGAGCATCGCTTCTGGTGTTGCAACTTTTGAAAACTGCATGAGCATCGTCTCAATTTGATCATCTGCATGATGACCTAATACGAGATAATCTGCTGCTTGTTTGGCCATTTCTTCTTTAAAGGCTTGATACCGGAGATCACGACAAGCAACTTGTGTGCCTAGCCCGTACTTCTCTTTATATGATGTAACATCTACAGATATACATGCACAATCGATACCGAGCGATTGACAGAAACGCCAAACATACAAACTATCCTCTCTAGAAGCCTCTCCACGTAGCTGGTGATCGACCGTGATCACTTTTAATTGAATTGGATAATCCGTAGCTAGAATATGAAACAAGTGTAGCAAGGCCATTGAATCTGGCCCACCAGAAACGCCAAGAAGCAGTGTCGTTGGCTTTTTAAATAGATGTTGTTCTTTAATAAAATTCATCAATTGTTCTTTCATATGAGGTCGATTCCTTTACTATTTTCGATACGAGTAGCGTAACATACATGCGTCCTTTCGCGCTATTTGAATACATTCCCATCCACGATATTTCTACACAAACAGCGAACAAAGATAAAACAGACAACTCACGAACGTAATCATGGCAGATTCCCTCCAACAATTTCGATGCTTCTGTTGCCCTGACGAACGTGGTGGTTGGTTCATCGCCTTTTGATTCTGCTGCTTCACCGCTTCTTTTTGATGCACCTCTTTTTTTACAAGGGGGCGCAATTCGCGTTCCATCTGCTTTGCTGAGTGAAACTCTCCACGAACGGCTTTCAATAGTGGTCCTTCATATGCTCGCAAAGCTGCGATTTGTTTAATCTTTAATGAAAGATGCGAAACTGCCTGCGAGTCGGGGATACTTTGTTCACGGTGAAAAATTTGCAAACATGTCATGACAAGTGCAAATAAGTCATAGCTCGCTTCAGCCTTTCTACTGCCCAGTTGCCAAGACGCTCGGTCACAAAATGCCGTATATTCCTTAATTGCTCTACCGACTTTTGTAACGCCACCAACATCTACAAAACGTAGTCGCATATCCCGCTTATCAACGAGCATGTTTTCAAGCTTCAAATCACCAAAGATAAAGCCCGCTTCATGAAGCGCACTTAATTGCTGTAGTAATTGAATGAGAAATAGCCCAATCCATTTTGTGCCATACTTCTGTAAAAAGGTCTCAAGTGATTCACCATGAATATATTCCATCACATAAAATGAATACTGCGTTTCCGGACTGAATACCCAATCATCTGCCTCAATCAAGGCTGGACCAACTGCCACACGATGCTGTTTCAAAGCCTTCAGCGTATTCATCTCAAGTGTCATCTGACTGGCAGTATCACTGATTTTTAATGCGTAATGCCGACCCTCACACTCACATAAATACACCGTTCCCACTGCTCCAGCGCCTAATTTCGCTTTAATTTTGTAAGAACGGCGATGCCATTTACCCGTCATGACATCGCCTACCTGAATACATGTTTTATGCTTCTTCAATAAACTCTGCATCATCATAAAGCCTCTCTGTTAAATGCATTTCTGTAAATGCTGCGATGGCAGATTGTAAAGCTGGACCTGTCGGTGTGATACCACCACATGATAATTTCGGGAAAATCGTTTGAATATCCTTTAGATGAGGCGACCAATTCAGCAATTCCTCCGCTCCACCATACGAGCTCGGAAAGCGATTCAAACAAAACGTACTATCCCCGACTCTTGCGGTTAAGCTAAGGGATAAATCGAGTAATGCTTCTTTCACCGTTTCTAGCTTAGACTCCATACTTGCACTTGTATCTACTAAAATGGCTAAGTTTAGCGCACATGTTTCTCCATAGTCCTCTACAAGTTCCATCACTTCACCACGAGCCTCAGGTTCTAGATCCTCAACCTCTTGTCCTTTTCCGAGAATCTGCTGTAATTCTTTATTTAAAAATCCTTGAATCGTGTGGGTCATCGCCTGTCTTGTGACCATTTGCACCGTCTCTGTTAATGCCTTTGGGTAGACAATTCGACTAACCCCACCACCTGCTTGAGCAATTCTTTCCACTTCTTCTAATCCTTTAGGTCTTTCTTTATGACGATCACTTAAAATACCAATCACATTCACAACAATACCTGATTGATAAGCATCCGCCGCCACCTGTACTGGATCCTCTCCTTGATTCGAACAACCGTCTGTTAATAATAGAATTTGTCGTAACGTTCCTTTTGCCATCTCAAAACCCCTCCTCGTTTCATCATACGAACAGTTTTGCCGATTACGTCTTGTCATATACATCCCAACAGACGGCTAGGCTTCCTTATCTAATTGGATGGGGATGCTGCTCCATTTCGGTTTTGTTTTTTCAATACGTGTGACCACAACAGTCATATCATCAAATATCGCACCATGATTGACGCGTATGACTTCTTCTATTAATAAATCAGCTATATCTTGTGGATCATTGGTGGTGATTTGACGTAATGTTGCCTTAAGCCATTCATCAACATTTCCAACATTTTGTGGCCCTTCAAAGATACCATCACTCATCATAATGAGTAGATCCTCTGCTTCCAATTGTTCATGAATCATATCAACATCGAACTCTCGAATAATCCCAATCGGCAAATTCGAACCTTCTACCGCAATCACTTCACGTCCTCGTTTTATAAAGCTTGGGGTAGAACCAATCTTTAAAAATTTCACCGAAGCATTGTGTAAATTCAGCACTGCTAAATCCAACGTCGCAAAAATCTCATCGGTTGAGCGTAACGTCAAAATCGAATTAATCGATTTAATCGCGACTTTCTCTGGAATCCCCGTTTGCAAAATTTGCTGCAGCAGTCGCAATGTTTCCCCGCTCTCTTCATTCGCACGTACACCATTACCCATACCATCACTAATCGCCATTGCGAATTTACCCGTTCCAAGCTCGATTGTTTTATAGCTATCCCCTGACACAAGGCCACCATCTTTAGCAACTGTCGCCACACCTGATTCAACGGTGTATTTCTTCGCCGAACCAAATACAACCTCGCAATAGCCTGCTGGGAAATCTGCGACTGCTTCTTCTTTAACCACAATGGCCTCATGTAAGATGTCAGATAAAACAGGAGCAATGAGTTTATGTGTCTCACCACGATATTCCCCTAACTGTACGGTCATATCGATTTCCACGTTACCTTTTTCGAGTTCATATATATCCAATTTCTCAATTGTTATATTCATGTCTTCTAACGCCTGGATAATTTGTTTTTCTTGTTGTTCATGCTCTTGTCGTTCACGCAAAATCTCCTGCGCAAAATCATCCATCACTTCTGAAACACCTTGTAATTGCTCAGCCACAAGCTGTTTACTTTCGTGGACTTGCTGTTTGAGTTTACGATTCGCCGCAAATTGAGCTACCTCTTCTTGCATCGTTTCCAACACGCGTGCCGGTTTCACACAATGGTTTTCGAAATTACGCAGCAATACACCTTTAGGCTCATGTCCATGAATGAGCATCTCTTTTAAACCGCCCATCAGTGCATACGTATCATCAAATTGCTCTTGCCAACACCGGTCCTTCATAAAACAGAGCTGGCATGTTTTTTCAGTCACTTCACTTAGGAAGTAATCCGTTTCCCGACTATTGTCAGTGCCCTCTTTAAAGAGATGCTCCTCTTTTGTAACAAAGCTCTTAGATAATGCCTCAAACACATGGGAAAATTGCTCGACACGCCTGGCCGTTACATTACGAACCTTTTGTAAATACTGCTCTTGTTCATGCGAGTAGGCTTCCGTTCCTGGAATAAAAGAAGCAAGTTTATCAGACAAACGTCTCGGTGTGAAACAAAATAAAAAGACAGCACTAAGAGAAGCCAGCATGGAGTAAAGCCAGTTTGCTTCATTTGCATACACAACCATAAGCATCGTTCCAATAAGTAAGCCGGCCGCGACCCCTATTTTTCTTCCGTCTTTTAATAATCCACCGAGAAGACCTGAGAAGGCGAGTAAACTCATTTCAGATAAATTACTTACATCGGCTAATGATAAAATGAGACCCGCTACGACACCAACAGTTGACCCGATAGCCGCACCCCCGACATAACTGAGCACAAGCACAAAATAACGCGAAAATACTTGCTCGACTGCAATCCCATAAAATAGCCAACCAATCGTTCCAGAAAGTATAGAAGCAAGCAAAATAATCATGCAAATGATTTCCTCGTGTTTCAGCACTTGTTTATACCTTTTTGGTGATAATAAGGGCATGCTTTGCATAAAGATTAAAACGAGTACAGATCCAAGCACACCTTCAACGAATAATAGTAACCATTCATAAGACGTGACAGGTCCACTTAATGTAGATAACAAAAACCGCGTCAAGGTCGTTGCCATGAATACAAACAACGGAAGCGTGTGTGAAGGTCTTCCCTTATGTTCGAAAATCGTCGCTAAAAATAAGAAGAGACATATGCCAATGGCGTGATTGGCCGATTGCATGCCGGATATACTGATTGAACCGATTAAAATGGCAAGTGTCACTTTCGCTGTATGCTCTCGATTTGTATACCAAATGGTCGCTAAAAAAGCGATGGCAAATGGTGATACAGCCGATAAAATAATCGCTCGTCCTAATAACAAACCAACTAATGTATATATCATCCCCCGCTTAATAAATAGCGATTTCATCAATGCCAAGCCTTTTGTACGTATAGAACGCACCTCGTGTTGCTTCGTTTTAAGCCCCTTCATTTCAATTCTAGGTACCGAATTCATCATGCTTCAATCACTCCTTCTCGAGAGTTATTAAAACACAAGAGATCATGAAAATTTGTCAAAATAAGGAGACGTACCCGATAAATCGTTCGACAGATTTTCTAATTCCAAAAAATGATGCAGAAGAAAAATATATTTTTTTATCATTTTTTTCTTGCGTAGCTTAATCAATACCTCTATAATAGTTCAGTTGCATATTGTTCGTGTAAGAACTAATTCATTGGAGGGAGTCTTAAGAAGTGGAAGAGTACGAAACCATTCGACAGTTGATCAGTTCATTTCGTGAGGTGAATCAACAATTTTACCGGCGTACGTGGCAACATGCCGATGACCTTGGAATCACGATTTTTCAGTTACAAATTTTGCGCGTGTTGAGCATAGAGCAGAACTTGAGTCTGCAAGATTTGACTAAAGAATTACATGTTGGAAAGA
Organism: Candidatus Avamphibacillus intestinigallinarum; assembly: GCA_018711205.1. Lineage (GTDB taxonomy): Bacteria > Bacillota > Bacilli > Bacillales > Amphibacillaceae > Avamphibacillus > Avamphibacillus intestinigallinarum. The sequence goes on from DVIO01000080.1 coordinate 15,543, forward strand.
GTACAGTTAGTAGTACGATTGACCGGCTTGTCAAAGCAGGACTTGTTAAAAGAGAGCAATCAAGCCTAGACAGAAGAGCGATTGTTCTCAACCTAACAGACCTCGGCCACGAAAGACAAAAATCTGGACAAGCGATGTTTTACGAAAAGTTAAAAGGCTTGGACCGTATTCCGAAAGAACAGATTGATGAGTTACTAGACATTCATCAATTGATTATTAAAAACCTAAAAAGTATTGGAGACGATAACTCTTGAAAGATAGATCAGCCTATGTAGAACCACAAAATATATCAAAAGCCCCGATCATTATCGTGATGGTCATGGGTGCGTTTGTCGCAATTCTAAACCAAACGCTCTTGAACGTAGCTCTCCCTTCATTAATGAAGGATTTAGGTATTTCTGTAACATCCGCTCAATGGATGACGACTATTTTCATGCTGGTAAACGGGATTTTGATTCCAATCTCAGCATTCTTTATGGAAAAATTCACAACACGTAAACTATTCCTAGTCGCAATGGGATTATTCACACTTGGGACGTTAATATGTGGGATTGCCCCTGTATTTGTTCTGCTGTTAGTTGGACGAGTTGTCCAAGCAGCTGGGGCAGGTATTATGATGCCACTCCTATTAAATGTTGTACTAAGTCTATTCCCGGTTGCCAAACGCGGTGGCGCAATGGGTCTAATTGGTCTACCGATGATGTTTGCACCTGCCATTGGACCAACGTTATCTGGTTGGATTGTCGAAGATCATTCATGGCGCGTATTATTCTTCATCGTATTACCAATCGCCTTATTAGATTTAATCTTGGCGTACTTTTTCTTAAGAAACGTAACCGAAACAACCAATCCGAAAGTGGACGTGACATCAATCATCCTATCAACCCTTGCCTTCGGTGGATTATTATACGGATTCGGTGTTGCTGGTGACGATGGTTGGACAGACCCAGTTGTCTTAACAACGCTCGGCATTGGCGCTGTCGCCATGATCATCTTCGTGGCGAGACAATTACACATTAAAACACCGATGCTCGAATTTAGGGTGTTCAAATATCCCATGTTCTCGTTAACAACCATTATTAACTTAGTTGTCACGATGGCGATGTTCTCAGCAATGCTCTTAATTCCAATCTATGTACAAAATGTACTCGGCTGGTCACCATTAAAATCGGGTCTATTGCTTTTACCAGGGGCATTGATTTCGGCATTCATGTCTCCCGTTACCGGTATGCTATTTGATAAAATTGGAGCACGGCCACTAGCCCTAGTTGGTCTTGGCTTAACAGCGATTACAACGTATTTCTTTACAGATTTATCAATGGATACGACGTTCCGCTTCATGCTTTTATTATATGCAGCACGTATGATTGGGATTTCTATGATTATGATGCCGATTATGACAGCCGGCTTAAATCAATTACCGAAACGGCTCTATTCACACGGTACAGCAATGGCGAATACATTACGGCAAATGGCTGGAGCCATTGGAACGGCATTCCTTGTGACAATTATGAGTACTCAAGCAGCACAAAGTGCGAAAGACCTGGCAGCGGATTTAACAGCACCTCCAACAAAAGAAGTGATGTTACACATCCAAAACCTTTCAACCATCGATGGAATCAATCATGCTTTCATGGTCGCAACTGTGTTCGCGGTTATTGGCTTTATTCTGTCGTTCTTCATTAAAAAGACCGTACCAATGGAAGATGAAGAACCAGCCAATTAAGTGAAAATGGATTTCTTTGAACGAATATGCTCACATCGGTTATAATGGATGTAAACATTAAATAAAGGTGGGTTGTCGTATGAAGAATCAAGACAATCAAGAGCAACTTCCTCCAAAAACATGTACAATTGAACGACTTGTTACCGTTCCAGAGGATGTAGAAAAAGTTATCGCCGGTGAAAAAACAGCAACACGCCGTAATGGACGTTATGCAGATATTGGCGAAGTCATGGAGTTAAATAACCGCCAGTTTGTTGTGAATCGTGTATATCAACAACAGCTAGGCGATGTGACAGATGAGGATGCTAAGCGCGAAGGATTTGAAAACCTTGATGAATATAAGGATGCGATCTTGAATTTACATCCTGGTATGCGCTGGGTTCCCAAAATGCAAGTATGGGTTCACGAATTTGAACCTGTTCAAAATGCATAAACAACAAATATGCGAGTGCTTATAGCTAAAGGGGCTACCTCCTTTAGCTTGGCCTCAAGTATATTTTGTGATTTTACAATTGACAAGCTGATCTCGTCTGTTGTATGATATCATATGTAGTTTTTAAAAAGCATACATATGGCGGCGTAGCTCAGCTGGCGAGAGCGTACGGTTCATACCCGTGAGGTCGTGGGTTCGATCCCCTCCGCCGCTATCAACCAAAATATCCGATGTGTATTCAATGATACACACCGGATATTTTTTGTTTTACATACGAAAAGACGCAATCTGTCTTGCTAATTCGGGCCGCATCGTTTCAAGCTGTTTCATGCGATGTCCATTTGCCCCAGATGGATGAGGAAAGCCGAATAAGCAATCGGCGTTAGGAAGCTTGCCTTCTTCCATGAGTTGTCGAATCGTCAAAGAAACAGCATTACCTAATGGAATTAATAGATAAGGTGCCTCGATCTCCGCTAATTCTTTTGGAAAAACATGATAGGCATATTTGCGTAATAAAGGAGAACGATTCACTTGCGGTGTATGTCCATTATAATTTTTGCCATGACGAAAAACAGGGTATTTAATACATGACGTCGTATGTAACAACTGTTCCTCATCTGTAAATAGACGCTCACTAGATGACATGCCTAAAAGATGTTGGAGACCACATGCATCCAACATGGCAATTAAATTCCGTCGCATCGTTCCCGAAAATCGTGCAGCTGCTTTTGCCTTTTTACTCACTTCACTTAGTGAGTCGCCCGCCATAAAGGCATTTCTCGCAACTTGAAATGCCATTTTCGTCTGTGTCCAACCAGGTGTAATCCCGACAATGACAATACGCGCGTGCTCATTAATATATTCATTATGAGGGGCATAATACATGTCGAGTGTGTTTTCTGTTGCGATTAAGAAATCCTTATTTATAATCTCCTCACGACCTATCTGCTGCGGTAAATCCATGCACGCGGCTCGATAGGTTTGTAATCTATGCAAATTTTCATCAATCATACGCATGGTCTCACTTCCTTATCATGAAAAAGGAGATGACTGATATCAGTCATCTCCTTTTTTACGTGTAAGAGCATAAAAATTATTATTTTATAGACAGCAACTTTAGCCTTTTCGAGCTCCACGTCCACCGCGTCTACCCTCTGTATGTTTCTTAAGTGAAGCAAGACGGTCTTCAGAATCTTTAAGAAAACGGTTCATCTTGGCTTCGAATGTTTCAGTTCGTTCTTGTCTTTGTGGACGAGAAGATCGTTCAGAACGAGCTGGTCTTGCAGGACGGTCTTTTGCCTTTTTAATAGATAAACCGATTTTTCCGTCTGATTCAACATTAATGACCTTAACCGTTACTTCTTCGCCTACTTTAAGATGTTCGTTAATATCTTTTACGTAGTTATCAGCAACTTCACTAATGTGAACGAGTCCGGTCTTGCCCGGTTCAATCTCTACAAAAGCGCCAAAATTGGTAATCCCCGTTACTTTTCCTTGCAGCTTGCTGCCTACTTCAATTGACATAAAAAAAATGCTCCTCCTTAAAATGTTGAAACGATAATATAAAAATAATTAGTACTATGTTACATTATATCTATATTTATAAAATTGTGTCAATAGTTGGGGTCTTTATCTGGAATTTTGAAAATCATTTCACCTTTTTTGGAGAAGAAATAATTCGTTCGTGCAATTTCTAATACATAATCTTCATCTTTTAACAGCTCTATCTCTTCTGTTAAGTCTTTTTCTGTTTGTTTTAGTTTCTTTTGTTTTGCTTGTAGTTGTTCATATTGTTCTTGTTTTTCTGAGTAAATCATCCGCTGCTTAACATGATAGGTAGCGAGTCCCCCGAACATTAGCACAGCAATGATCGAGAAAAATACAAGGCGACGCATCAACCGACGTTTCTTTCGTCTTTCTCTATCCATATGTGCGTCATACTTTTTCACATAACTTGATTCGATTTTTGTAACCGTCTTATCCTTAGCAGTCAAGGCTGCTACCTCCTTTTCACGTTAAACCAGTTCACTAATTTCATACTTGTATTCTTTATTGTACTATAAATAATCGAGAATTTGTTTAAAAATTTGCGAAGATTTTTTGGCAGTCGTTTATATATCCAGCTCATACCCCAAAGTACTGGAATCCAAACTAAATTAAACACGTGACGGAGGATGTACACAACGATTTGAATCACACATAACACACAGGCTAGTATAATATGTAAAAGAGCGACAAATGGTCGGAAGAAAACGGTCTGTATGACTAAACGAATACATCGATATATCATACGAAGCAGGGATACCATATATTCTAAAAATGCTTGATACATTTTCTTGAACAATACGTGATACATGGAAAAGCCAAGTAAACAAGCGACGAATACATAGGCGCGTAATGCACCATAGTTCGTTTGAAACAAAATATAATATAAAAAGACGATTTGCACGAGCCAAAAAAGAATTTCTAATACAAAACGAAACACAGTACGGCGCTTCCAATAGATTGCGAAACGCCGATGAGTTTCGAGTGCGATTCCAAGATAAAATCCGCCCGCAACCATTACAATCATCGTCATGAATTGAACATGTAACGTCATTTAAAAATCTTACTAAAGAAGCCTTTAGCTTTTCCTTCTGATTCCTCATCAACATAGGATAGCTCGTACACTTTCCCTTTAATGAGCACACTACCTGAGCCAACATCAAGATTTTTCAACTGGAGATTTTCCCCGCGAATGATCAAGTAGCCCATTATCGTTTCTAATAGAAATTCCTCATTATCGAAGCTATCGACTTCTTTCACACCACTAATTTCCAGCTGTTTCCGGTTGTTTATTTTAATGAAATGATCCTGTGTTGGTTGCATAACGGTTTCTTTACGATATTGGTTCATATCCTTGTCCCCCTTGCTACTATATCCTATGAAGGACAGGGGAGGGATAGAACGAGGAATTTATGAATCGCTAAGAAGGCTTAACAACCTCTTTTTATTTCAAATAGATGCTTTTTATTTATTCATAACGAGTTTATTAATAATAAGACCTAAACAAATTACAACTAGAGAGAAAACAAAATACATTCCTGAAGAAATTATTTCCTTAATAAAAAATGTTAAAATAATTAATAATAAAACAATTTGTATAATATTCACAAAAAAGTCATCTTTCACCTCATTATGATAAGGCTGGGACATAACCAAATCAGCAAATCATAAAAAACGAACAATAGATATAAAAGTATGCATCGTTACAGAAATATACTTCGCGTTCCGCGGGCACGGCTTCAGCCTCCTCGGAAGAAAGTCACTTCCTGCGGGGTCTTCAGACTCGTGCTGTTCCCGCAGGAGTCTCGTATATTTCCTTACTCCATATCTTCATTGTTCGTTTTTAAAGTGCATTAAACTACTTTTGTCCAAGCCTCATTTAAAATAAATTATAATGTACATACTTTATTAGACAAATATACGTTTCTTATTGTTATAGTATAAGCTGTTTTACACTGAATAAGCTCATCAGTCTCAGCAACTTTACTCGTTGGTAATCCGTTCTTCATTGATTACTTGGTAAAGCGTATCTGCTTCATCTTTTCTTACGATATCGCGCGTGCTTTCAATTTTAACAGTTACGATTTTTTGGCCGTACCGAATAACCAGTTCATCACCCTCAGCGACTTTTGAAGCAGCCTTTGCTTGTAAGCCATTGATGGTGATTCGACCTTCATCAGCAACTTCTTTAGCCAATGTTCTTCGTTTAATCAAACGTGAATTTTTTAAAAATTTATCCAAACGCATGGTCAATCTCTCTCCTTTTGTTTTGTTTCATCCCAGAACGTCTTTATTTAAATAAATGGTACAAAAATATAATTTTAAATTATCAAAAGAAGCAACTAGCCTTAAAATTATATATATTGTCATGATTTGATACAATGCTAAACAGAACCAAGACAAATTCTCTTTTTAGATGAGTGTTTCTTTTCACCGATGGATAATACTCAGAATGATCTTATAATCATATTCGAATTCCATTTGAAATATCTCCACGTCTTACGAGATATATACTTTTAACATAATAAATACTTAATTCATGAAATAATCATGATAGGAGGTCATCCGTGAAAACAATACAGTGTTATGTTCAATTCATGAGAAAAAAGAGCATGTTCACTTTAGGCACTTTTATTTTGCTCATTTGTACAATCGGATTTTGGTATGGCTTTCCATTGCTAGGATTATCCGATTACTTTTTTAAATCACACATACCAAAGTTTATTCAATTTCTATCGATTTGTATCAGTATTGGATTTTGTTTTTCGATATTTCTAATTCCATTACACGTCTCTTTCGCTAAAGAATATGCAATACATAAACATCAAAACATGTTAAAAATCTTTTTCATAACTCAATGTAGTGTAATCATCATTGTAGCAATACTTTTTTCTGTCTTTTACTTATTGATGTCCTTTATATTGATTTAATCACGACAGAGATGGTCAATTCCTCTCCTTTTGTTTCGCTTCATCCCAGAACGCATCCATTTCTTTTAGTGATGCGTCTTTTATTTTAATATGTTGTTCTTGTAGTTTTTCTTCCACGTACTGAAAACGACGAATGAATTTTTCATTTGTTGTTGTCAGTCCAAATTCCGGATTCACTTTATATTGAATTGCCAAGTTCACAAGAACGAACAAGACATCACCAAGCTCAGCCTCTATCTCTTCTAAGTTTTCTTCAGCCAATGCGTCTTTAAACTCGGCAAGCTCTTCATCAAGCTTCTTCCATATGTCTTCTGCATTGTCCCAATTAAAGCCGACTTTACGTGCTTTCTTCTGTAATTTAAAGGCGCGTAATAAAGCAGGTAGGCTTTCAGGAATGCCTTCTAAAATAGATTCTCGCTCCGATTTCTCCGCTTCTTTTAAAGCTTCCCAATTGGCATCGACGTCTGAAATCGTTTCTGCTTCGCCTGTCCCAAAGACATGTGGATGGCGATAGATCATCTTTTCCGTCACCGTTTGAATCACGTCATCAATTGAGAAATAGCCGTCATCTTCACCAATTTGGCTATGAAGCATCACTTGCAGAAGTACGTCTCCTAGTTCTTCAATGATGTTTTCATCATCTTCAGCGTTGATCGCATCAATCAATTCATACGTTTCTTCAATTAAGTAACGGCGAATTGATTCATGTGTTTGTTCACGGTCCCACGGGCAACCATTAGGTCCGCGCAATGTACGCATCACGTCTCGTAAATTCGCAAATTGATGGTTTAATAATTCAGTCGGTGCAGGTGGCACGTACACACTTGTTAGATTACTAAGCGAAACCGTCCTGTCTAAATCTTCAAGCGGCACAGTCGTAACCTGCTCATTCGTTGTCCCAGCTGCCTCAACAACTGTTACTTCAAAATCGGCTGGCAAATCTTCCAATAAGAGCAGTTTTAAGTCTGAAGCGCGAAATGTATCATACACTTGGCAAAAGATTAAGTGATGACGGTAATTGATTTCTTCACGACTGACACTTGTCGCATCTAAAAACTGAAAACCATCGATCGGATCAATCTTAAGGACTCGGAACATGTCATCTAAATAACTTTGTCCACCAAGAATTTCTACAGTCACATCTTCTCTATTTAATAATAATTGGGTTGTCGCCTCAGCGAGCATAGGATGTCCTGGTACTGCATAGAGCACCTCTTCTTGCGCCGCTTGTTCCACCAATTCTTTCACGATTGCTTCATAAACTGATGAGAAGTCTTCACTCGCTTCATATAAATGATCGAACGACGTGAACTGTACCCCTTCTTCTTGTAATTCACGTACGACTGGATGTTCAATCGTTCGGGCGAAAATCGTGCCCGTTTTCTTTAATAACATCCGATATAACCCAAGTGGCAGTTGATTGATATCCCCTGCACCGAGTCCGAGAATTTTTATCACTTTTGACATAGATAACCTTCCTTTCAACCTTCTAGCCATTTGAACAATCGTCTAAATGGTAAAATCGCCCGTTCTTCTTCCGTAAACGCATGACATTTTAATAATAGTTTAATATATAAAAGCGCACCTGTTACAACCACAATCCATACATAACCAGCTAAGAGCAATCTAGACGAGATTGTCACGTACGAAGTGATGAATTGAATACACGCGACATAGATGGCCATGCCCGCTCCCGCCATAATCATGGCACGTAGCGGCATCCGTTCTAATGAGACGAGCTGTTTAAATGCTTGACGCATCGTATAATACACGCAGATGGCAAGTGTAAACAATGCCACAATCGTCGCAAGCGCTGCTCCCATAATCCCCCAAATAGGGACGAATAAGAGATTCAGACACCACTTCAATAGAAATGCACCTGCAATATATACAGCCGTTCTTTTCACATAGCCGAGCCCTTGAATAATCGCCATCATCGTCATCGCCACCGATGATAAACCAATGGCAAGCATTAACAAACGTAGAGCCACATCTCCTGCATCATTTTTAAATAGCAAGGTATTCACTTCTGGGAACAACAATATAATCCCAATCGTTGCCGCAAATGATAGTAACGTACTTAATTTTAACGCTGTTTGAATATGTGGTTTATAAACAGATGGCGCTGTTTGTAATCTTGATTTAGAAATGGCTGGCATCACCGCAAGCGCAAAGGACGAACCGAGTACGCTCCCGAGTTGAATGAGTGGTTGCCCTCTATCGAAGATTCCTTTAGCCACCATACTATCTTGTAGGGAAAGCCCTGTTTTTAGCAAATTCGGTAACAGTGTAAACGTATCCGCAATTTGCAAAATCAAGAGTAGCGCATGATTCAGTGTTACAACAACGCCTAGTCCAATCACGACTTTTATGTAATAACGCCAGTCAATCTCGCCAGTTCCTGTTGTGTATGGCTTGTCTTTCATAAAACCAAAAACAAGTAAGAGAATTGCCGCAAGCGCTCCACCAATCGCAGCCCAAACCGCTCCTTTACCGATAAATGTATAGGAATGGCTTGTCGTCGTAAACCAAATGGCAACCATAATGATGATGCCGACACGTACAACTTGCTCAACCATTTGCGACATCGCAACGTAATGCATTTTCAACTCACCTTGAAATACACCACGTCCGAGTGCTGTAAACGGTAGCAACAAGAAAGACAAGGCAGCGAATTGATAAATGCCGACAAGCTCGGGGTCTCCTAAGCTTTCTGAAATAAAAGGGGCTAGTAAATATAGTAACAGTGCCAGTGAACCCGCTACGACAAAAAGAATGAAGCCGACTGGTAGATGGAAGCTTCGCACCGATAATGAACGTCCCCGATCAGTTAATTCTGTTTGCAAACGGGCAATGCTTGACGGGAAACCATACAAGCTAAGCATGAGAACGAGCCCTAATACAGGATAAATCTGTTGGTACATAAAAAAGCCAACATCGCCAGTTAAGTTTTGTAAGGGGATACGGTAGCTCGCGCCTAACACTTTTCCGACGAGTCCTGCCATCGTTAAGAAAAGGGCCCCTTTCACTAATTGCTTCGACTCCGTTTGCACCATCTAGGCCACCTAACACTTTCTCTTAAACATTTTCTCCCATTATAGCATAGCTCAGCTTCTGTTCAGATAATGCAACATTAAAAAATGGACAAAAACGTTTAGGTCTTCTACGCTTTTGCCCATTTAGATTATTCCATTTGTTGTGCCAAAAAGCTCGCCCCTGCTGCTGTAAGTTGTTGCTCTGTATGACCGACCTTAGAATCCTTTGAAAAAATTAAGATACAGCCAATCGGATCTCCATTTGCAATAATCGGCGTCACACAATAACTTTCAACCGCTTCTGCCCTACTTGCAATAATTGAGAACTCACCTTTATCCGTATGGAGGACAGGCTGACGAGCTTGGATGATATCATTTAAGTCGGTACTAATTTCTTGCTCGGTAAATTCTTTCTTTGACTCTCCACTTACAGCAATCACTTCATCACGATCGGTAATCATAACCGGATGCTGCACAGTATCAAAGAGAGCCTTTGCATATTCTTCTGCAAATTGACCTAGCTCATGTATCGGGGAATACTTTTTTAAAATCACTTCACCCTCACGTTCAACGAAAATCTCTAACGGATCTCCTTCGCGAATTCGTAAAGTTCTACGGATTTCTTTTGGAACGACTACTCTTCCTAAATCGTCAATGCGTCTTACGATACCAGTTGCTTTCATCTTAAATGCGGCCTCACTTTCCTATGATGATGTACTATGCTGTTAGTATGATTCATCTCATAGGAACTATACATAAAAAATGTAAATTCACACCAATAGGGTGATTTTTTCTAAAGCTTGGATGAACGCTTCGACAACTTCATAACGCGTCTTTTCTCTGCCGCGTTGCCATTTATAGACAACCTTCAGTTGATTCTTCACCGTACCGAGTTGAATACCGCGTCCGAATTCAGAGGCGATATCGAATAACGACGCCCCATCAACTTGTTGGCTATACGCTTCATCGAATATCAAATCAATTTGCGCGGGTTTTTCAACAATTTGTTCGATTTTTTCCTGTTTCGCTAACATTCTTAAGCGTGAAACGGTAAAAAGATTCTCCACTTCTACTGGATATTCCCCAAAACGGTCCATTAACTCATCTTGTAGTCCCTGAATATCAGCAGTCGTTGCCAGTGCTTGGAACTCTTTATAAATTTCAATTTTTTGTTTTTCATCTGCAATATACTCATCTGGAATATACGCATCAATCTTAAGTGTAAGCTCTGGTTCCAGTGCTTTCTGCTCAGGCTCTTCTTGAATACCAGCTTTACGATGTTCAATCGCTTCTGAGAGCATTTTCGAGTACATATCAAACCCGACTGAATCGATAAATCCATGCTGCTGTGAACCGAGTAAATTCCCAGCACCTCGAATAGATAAGTCGCGCATGGCAATTTTAAAACCAGAGCCGAGTTCAGTGAATTCTTTAATCGCTTGCAAACGTTTCTCAGCTACTTCGGTTAAAATCTTGTTTTGCTGATACGTAAAGTAAGCAAACGCAACACGATTTGAACGACCTACACGACCTCTTAACTGATACAACTGACTAAGTCCCATACGGTCTGCGTCGTGAACAATTAATGTGTTCACATTCGGAATATCGACGCCTGTTTCGATGATTGTCGTCGAAACGAGTACATCATACTCCCCTTCTAAAAAGCCAACCATTACATTTTCTAGTTCAGACTCATTCATTTGACCATGTGCAACGGCAATACGGACGTCACCTAATAGCATGGAAATTTCCCGGGCAATTCTTTCAATCTGCTCAACTCGGTTAAACAAGTAAAACACTTGACCACCACGAGCGATTTCTCGCTCAATTGCCTCTCTAACAAATACATGATTATGCTCAAGTACATATGTCTGAATTGGGAAGCGGTTCTCGGGTGGCGTTTCAATAACAGATAAATCACGCACCCCAAGCATCGACATATGTAACGTTCTTGGGATAGGTGTCGCTGTTAACGTCAACACATCCACGTTTGTTTTCAGTTGTTTGATTTTTTCCTTATGTTTCACACCGAACCGCTGCTCCTCGTCCACGACAAGCAAGCCTAAATCCTGGTACTCAATATCCTTTGATAAGAGACGATGTGTCCCTACGACAACATCAATTAAACCTTTTTTCAAACGGTCTTTAACCTCCGCTTGTTCTTTTCTCGTACGGAATCTACTTAGAATACCAACATTGATTGGGAAGTCCTGGAACCGTTCCAGCATCGTTTCATAATGCTGTTGTGCTAGAATCGTTGTCGGCACAAGAAAGGCAACCTGCTTCCCATCTGCAATTGCTTTAAATGCCGCTCTAATCGCCACTTCTGTTTTACCGTATCCAACATCCCCACAAAGCAAGCGGTCCATTGGGCGCTCACGTTCCATATCTTTTTTAATCTCTTCGATGCATTGTAATTGATCATCTGTTTCTTGATAAGGAAACGCTGCTTCAAAGGCTTGCTGCATCTCTGTATCTTTAGAAAAGGCAAACCCAACCTGTGCCTCGCGTTCAGCATATAATTTAATTAAATCATCAGCAATGTCTTCTACTGACGACTGGACTTTACGTTTAACCTTCGTCCATTCCGTCCCGCCCAGTTTATATAGACGTGGTTCTTTTCCTTCTGAACCGACGAATTTCTGCACAAGATCGACCTGATCAATCGGCACGAATAATTTATCATCGCCAAAATATTGAATCAGCATATAATCCTTATGGATATTTTGCATCTTTAAGGTTTCAATCCCGATGTATTTACCAATTCCATGATTTTCATGGACAACGTAGTCGCCAACTTTTAATTCTTGATAGCTCTGAATTCGTTCTGCGTTCGAAATCTTCTGCTTACGCTTACGGCGACGTGGCTTCGTTTTAAACAGTTCCTGATCGGTAACAATGGCGAGCTTATAAAGCGGAAATTCAATCCCATTTTTTAAAGCGCCTTCGATAATCGTTGGCATCTCAGCTGGCAACTGGAAGTTCTCTAACGTTTGCACCGTCGTTTCAATGCCATAATCTGCAAAAATCTGCTGCATCTTTTCTTGTCGCTCTTCATTTGGCGCTAAAATGATTACGGAATAATCTGTTTTTTGCCACCGCTCAATCTCACTTTTGAACAAATTCATTTGCCCGTGGAATTCCTGCATCACACGCGAAGAAAGATTAATAATATTCTCTGGTTGTGTATTCGGAATATGTCGCACAAACACAGATAAATAAATTCGTTGTTGCTTCATCTCGCTACGAACTGTCTCCCAGTCAAAGGAAAACGTACTACCTTCTACCATACGTTCTGTTTCGAGTAGGCTCGTATACCATTCCGCTTCCTCTTCATCTAATTGAGTTGCAGTCTCTTGAATACGTGCCATTTCATCCAAGATGATCAAACCATTCTCTGGCACATAATCTAATAAACTAGCAGGATCGTCATAGAGAAATCCAGCATATTTATAGATTCCTGGGAAATGTTCCCCTTCACGCATGCGTTCAATATCACGCGCAACAGACTCCTGTAGACGCTCTTGTTGCTCTGGCGTTGTATATGTAGACATCGTCTGTGCGTATGCTTGCTCTAAACGATCCGCCCCGGCCTGTAATGCGTCATCTCGCAAAATCATTTCCGTCGCAGGTAAGATGGTCACCTCTTGCAGCGTATCCAAGGAACGTTGTGTATCGACATCGAAATAACGAATAGAATCGACTTCCTCATCGAATAATTCAATTCGTATCGGATGTGCTTCTGTCACAGGATAAATATCAATAATGCCACCACGCACACTGAATTCACCTGGTGCTGAAACCATTTGTGTACGTTCATAGCCCATATCCACAAGTGACGTCAAATACGTATCGACTTGAATATCTTCACCATAAATAAATGAAAGCTGATAAGCTTGCCAGTCATGTGGACTTGGTAGTAGCCGTTTTAAAGCCGCAATCGGCGCGACTAAAATACCTGATGCGTCATTGCCCCAAGTAGTCAAAGCTTCGATTCGTTGTCCTCTTAACTCCGGACTAGAAATCGACATCTCGGATGCGATCAGTTCATTGACAGGATACATATGCACAAGGCTTGGATCCATCAGTTCAGATAAATCTTCATATAATTGCTCTGCTTGATTAATTTGATTCGTTACAAGTAAAATCGGACGCTTTGTCGACTCACTAACAATCGATGTGAACAGGGAACGGCCTGAACCAGATAGCCCAGCGACAAGCTGTTCGTTCATTTTGGCATCAATGCCATCTAGTAATGATTGCACGTCCGAAGTTGATTTTAAAAAATTGGTAATCTCTCTCACACTTAACCCCCCATGAATAAGCGCAAAAATGCTTTGGCTGTAGAAAACCAAAGCGCATGCGTATTGTTTTATTGAATAAAATGATCTAGCTCGTGATAATGCGGATGGTCTCGCAATGTTTGTTCACAGTCTTCACAAATGACTTGAATCGGAGTAAAGGGTGCTTCATGTTGAAACAGCACATCATCTGTTAGACCTGATAAGATATCGGCATTACGGTCTTTCAATCGGTCCAATGTCTCTCTACGCATGGTGCCGATTGTCTGCTGGCAATGCTTACATGTATAGCGAATCACCATACATCCTGACCTCCTTAGCATCAACATGGGGTACTTGTAGTTTAGCCAAGCAGTCATCATCTTATACGAACAAATCATTACGTCATCCTATGCCATATCATGCAGCATTATGCCTTTGTATTAAATGCTGTCATCACATCAACAAACGGCTTGTCGAGCCAAGCAATACAAGCATCCCTTGCTTGCTCAATACTTTCCTCTACGGCCGGTTGTTGTTTTCTTGTGAAATCACCTAGCACATAGTTGACAACGGTAAGCGGTGGTTTAGGACGATCAATTCCTAGTCGAATCCGCTTGAATTGTTTAGTGCCTAAATGGTCAATTGTCGAACGAATCCCATTGTGACCCCCATGTCCCCCTGTTTCTCGAAGACGAATTTTACCAACTGGTAAATCTAAATCATCGTAAATCACGACAAGATCTTCAATATCGATTTGATAATAATCCATAAGCGGGCGGATCGATTCACCTGAGACGTTCATAAACGTTTGTGGCTTTAGGAAAAAGACCTTTTCACCATTAATCATATGAAACGTATAATCGCCATTAAACTTATGTTTATCCAGTGTGAGCTGATAATGGTCTAACAACGCATCAATTGCCATAAAACCAATATTATGTCTCGTTTTTTCGTATTTTTTACCGGGATTTCCGAGTCCTACGATACATTTCATATTCATAACTTCCTTTAGCAAATGTTTTGTCCATACAAACATAAGAAAATAACGGAATAAGCAGTATCTGGCAAATGGCCAAATACTGCTAAACCGTTATCTGTATCTATATGTCGAAAGCGAATTATTCTTCGTCTTCTTCTTTTGCATCTACTAGTTCAGGCTCAACATTTTCTTCTTCGCCTTCAACCGGTTCTTTTTCAACTTCTGGTGCTGTAACTGTAACAACAGCAGTCTCCGCGTCATCTACATAAGAGAACTCTGGAGATTTCGGAAGCTCTGCAACTGTTAGAGAGTCACCGATTTCTAATTCTGTAACGTCTGCTGTGATTTCCTCAGGAATATCACGTGGTTTAGCAAGCACGGTTAATTCGAAATATGGTTGTTGTAATACCCCACCAGCTTTTGCACCTTTTGCTTCTCCTGTAACCACTAGAGGTACAGTTGCTTCCATTTCTTCACTCATATCCACAACGTAGAAGTCAGCGTGGATCAATTCATTACGAAGTGAATCCATTTGATAATCATGAAGCATAACGTCTACTTTTTCACCATTTTCAACATCTAAAGAGATGATTGCATTACGACCTTCGTCGCGAACTGTTTTCACAAGCTCAATTTCGTTAACTGAAATGGCTTTTGCTTCTTTTTCTTTACCATATACAACTGATGGTACATATCCTGAATTTCTTACTGCTTTATTCGCTGAACGTCTAAAGTCTGTTCTTTCTTTTGCTTTTAATTCTACTGCCATATCTTTCATCCTCCAATTGGTTTAAATTACTTTTTTATATTGGCAAGCTATGTTTGCCTGTTTGAAATAGGCTACA
>DVIO01000081.1 GCA_018711205.1 Candidatus Avamphibacillus intestinigallinarum
TACCATTTTAAAAAAATGTTTTCTTATTTATCTGGGATAACTTTATTAGAATATATTCGACGAAGGCGTTTAACCCTAGCAGGTATTGAATTAGGAAATCATAATACCAAAGTAATTGATGTAGCAATGAAATATGGTTACCATTCACCTGATTCATTTGCAAAAGCATTTTATCAGCTGCATGGTATAAATCCTTCTAAAGTAAAAAGTGGGAAGTCCTTAAAAGCATTTCCACGTATGACTTTCCAATTAACCATCAAAGGAGGCAATGCATTGAGTTATCGAATTGAAAAAAAAGAGGCCTTTCGCATAGTAGGCATAAAAAAAAGAGTTCCCTTGATATTTCACGGGGTGAACCCGGTGATCTCTTCGATGTGGAATAGTTTAGATGATGAGATGATCAATAAATTGAAGGATCTTTCCAATGTAAAACCTTCGGGAGTCATTGATGTATCAACGAATGTTTCCGAAGGCTGGATGGAGGAAAAGGCGGAACTTGATCATTACGTTGGTGTAGCCACAACAAAGAATGGACCAGAAGACCTGTCAAAACTTGAAGTTCCTGCCTCTACATGGGCAGTGTTCGAAGCAGAGGGGCGTTTCCCTGACGCTTTGCAAGATGTATGGGGGCGTATTTATTCAGAATGGTTTCCTTCATCCAATTATGAACAAGCAGAAGGGCCGTCAATCTTGTGGAATGTAGATGAAGATATAAATTCACCAATTTTCAAAAGCGAAATCTGGATTCCTATACAGGAAAATGAAACAAATTAACAAATACGCAGAAGAATTACGCGCTATACGCGTTAATTCGAGGAATTTTTGTAGTTTTAAAAGAGCTACCTTAAATTAACACAACACATTGTTGAATAAATAATTTCAGTAAACAACTTTATTATCACAAAATTTGCTTGTATTTACTGGATTAAAATAAAAAGTAAACAACTATTTTTTGAAAAAGCCTTATTTTTCAACGGAAGAATGCGTCTTTGCATAGTCAAAAGTAAAGAACTTTATTTTCATTTAACAGCTGTTGTGGCTTTGAAATAAAGTTTAACCGGTTTGTATGTAAAAAAGTTCAACCATTTATAAAAAAGAATACCTGTGGTTTGTCTTAAGGGTGTTTTCTATGGTAAAAGTAATATGAGATTATACAACCGCAATCAGGCCATTATCTGGAATACTTATGGTCAAGAGAAATAAGAAGCTGACTGTTGTAACTTTACAAACAGCTGTGGTATGTTTAAATGCTAAGAAATATAAAATAATAACGAGGGAGGTGGGTGAATTGCCATCGAGGCAGGATGGTTCAAATTCAACACCTAAAAGTGATGAAGATCTTCAGAAGGCTACGGTTGGAGAACGTAAGCCTCACAATGCGCCCATCATTCTCCATGAATATGATTCACGGTGGCCTCAGCTATTTGAACGAGAGGCAAACCGGATACGCTCTGTACTTGGCAACACGGACTTGCAAGTGGAACATGTTGGCTCAACGTCAGTGCCGGGACTGTGTGCCAAGCCAATCATAGATATTTTATTGGTTGTAACGGACGCTGCTGACGAGACGACCTATGTCTCGGACTTGGAGGAAGCAGGCTACACGCTACGTATTCGGGAACCCAAGTGGCTTGAGCACCGTATGTTCAAAGGCCCCGATACAGATATTAATTTACACGTATTTAGCAAGGGTGTATCTGAGGTTCAAAGAATGTTGAGATTTCGGGATTGGCTTCGAGCTAATGCGTCTGATCGAGATCAATATGCATCTGTTAAACGTCGTCTGTCTCAGCGTGAATGGCGACATGTACAGCACTATGCGGATGCCAAAGATTCAGTCGTCCAGGAAATCATGGAGCGAGCAGAGGAGTCGTTGATGAGCAATATGACTAATGAAGAAATACCAAAGGAAGCATTTGACGCATTAAGAATTGCGGAGAATGTACTCGGAAGCAAGTTAGTTGGTGTGTCTCTTTATGGTTCGGCAGTAAGCGGAGGGTTACACATCAATAGTGATGTCGATGTCCTCGTTGTCGTGAATCAGCGATTATCCGAAGCTACTCGAAGAAAACTGACAGAACGCTTAATGCCGGTATCGGGAAAAATAGGAAATAAAAAGGGGATGCGATACCTTGAATTAATCGTTATTAATGAAGAAGATAGCGTACCTTGGCAATATCCACCAAGGAATGAATTGGTCTATGGTGAATGGCTTAGGTCTGAGTTTGAGAATGGTCAAATTCCGGAATCAACATTTGATCCTGACTTAGCTATTGTTTTAGCACAAGCACGAGAGCACAGCGTTTCACTATTTGGGCCTGATCTGTCAACGATACTTGATCCCATTCCGATAACAGATATTCAAAAAGCAATAGAGGAGTCTTTGCCAGAGTTAATTGATGATATTAAGGGTGACGAACGTAATGTGCTATTAACTCTCGCTCGCATGTGGCAAACAATGGCTAAAGGTACAATTTCTCCAAAAGATGTGGCTGCACAATGGGCGATCCCTAAGTTACCGAAGCAGCAAGCGGAAGTGCTCGATATCGCTAGAAAAGCTTATCTTGGCGAGTATGATGATGATTGGGACGGAATGGAAGCCGAAGTCATGTCGTTGGTCAATCATATGAGGGGCAAAATAGAGGCTTATTTTAGTATCTGAGCAAGTTCTTGGAAAACCACGATCTTCCTCAATCGGCGCGATTGTTGAAGATCATAGATAGAAAATGATCAAACTATTTTATAAAAACTTCAACACCCGTTCACAAGAAAAGAATCCATTTTGATCAATCTTTTTTCAAAATGGATTCTTTTTATTTGCCCTAAAATGGGATTCTGCAGGATGCTTTTGATCAAACTTTATTTTAAAGCTACAAATAGAAAAAGTTACAAAAATAAAAAACTCCCTATGAAAGGGAGTGAAGGGATATATTAAATTTTTACTTTAAGCTAGTCAAACAAATCGCTGTTTCTACCGATAAAGTCAACTATCTCCGCATTTTCTTTTTTCTCCAAAGATAGTGGTTCTTCAGTTTCTCTTGTTCTGTACTGCTCTCTATATGCGCTTTGACCAATTGTTTCTAGATATTCCTTTTCGAAATGATCACGTTCTTCTTTTAGAACATCCACTTTTTCTTCCAGTTCTTGAATTCTTTCCTCCGAAGCACTTTCTTTTTGATGAAGTGTTACCTCAAGTCCACTCACTTTAGAAGCCATTTTTAAAATATTATTTACAAATATGTCATATGACCTCAATTTTGTTAAAAGTACTTTTTCATTATCCTTGTATTTCTCATAAATAGTTAATACATTATCTAAAGGCAGGGGATTAATGCCTCTAGAATCGTTGTAGGGGTTATTGAAAGCATGATTTAACTGTTCTATCTCCTTTGCCATACGTGTTCGCCATACCGTCTTAGATACTCCTGTATGCTTCTCTAATAGGTATGGCGTTAAATCTTCGGTTATCTCACTACGAGTTTGTCTTAAAAGTTCTAGCAAGTCTTCGTTAGTGTATTTTTTAGGTCTTGCCACTTCAATTCTC
>DVIO01000082.1 GCA_018711205.1 Candidatus Avamphibacillus intestinigallinarum
AAAATTATTGGTTCAATTGAAGAATCGGAAATCATTAGTTATGGCGATCAGCAATTTAATGCGATTGAAAAAGCGTTACAATCAAAAATGATGATCTTGACAGGTGGGCCAGGCACAGGTAAAACAACGGTGATTAATGGTATTTTACGCACGTATGCTGATATTCATGATGTTAGTATGGACCCAGTTGATTATGGTAAGGATGAGACATTTCCATTTATTTTAGCCGCTCCAACAGGTCGGGCCGCTAAACGTATGAATGAATCGACACAATTGCCCGCGATGACAATTCACAGGTTACTTGGCTGGGATGGGTCAGGTTTTCAAAAAGATCAACATGATAAACTAGCTGGACAGTTATTAATTATTGATGAGTTCTCAATGGTCGACACATGGTTAGGATTTAATTTGTTTAAGGCTATTCCGGATGATATGCAAGTGATTCTAGTTGGCGATGAGGATCAGTTACCTTCAGTCGGTCCTGGTCAAGTATTAACAGATTTATTACATAGTGAAATGATACCCGCTGTCGCATTGGATGAGGTGTACCGTCAAAAAGAAGGATCAAAAATTATTCAGCTCGCTCATGAGATTAAAAATGATCAGTTTCAAGATAATTTATTACAAAATGATCAAGATTTTCGGTTTATTCCCTGTGGGGAACCACATTTGGTTGATGTGATTACACAAATCGTAAAAAAAGCGATTGATAAAGGAATGGATACAAAGGATATCCAAGTACTTGCACCAATTTATCGTAGTGATGTTGGTATTACAAAAATCAATGAAGCTTTACAAGCTCTCATCAATCCAAAAACACCTCATAAAAGAGAAGTGAAATTTCAAGATGTGGTTTTTCGTATTGGGGATAAAGTTATTCAATTGGTAAATCAGCCTGAAGACGGTATTTATAATGGAGATATTGGTGAAATCGTGTCAATATTTCGAGCCAATGAAAATGTTGATAAGGTCGAACAATGTGTCGTGTTATTTGATGATAAAGAGGTTGTATATGAACGAAAACAATATGGTAATCTCATGCATGCTTATTGCATTTCCATTCATAAATCACAAGGTAGTGAGTTTCCAAATGTGCTTCTCCCAATTGCGAGTCCCTATATGCGGATGCTTAAAAAGAATTTAATTTATACAGCGATTACACGTAGCAAACAGTCTTTAATCATTTGTGGAAATGCAAAAGCTTTTTTAGCAGGTGTAAGGAAGGCCGATACAAATATTCGTTATACATCCCTACGAAAAATGTTATTAGAGCGATTTAGACAGCAAGAGGAGACAGTGAACTTAGAATTTTTAACACCAGATGATGATTATAGCTTAAGTCCCTATGATTTTATGGAATAATGTATAGGATTTAAACAACTTGGACAAAATTGTAAAAAACCTTTAAGAACAGGAGTTTTACAGATGATGAATTGTCCAAATTGTAAAGGTATAGACATTGGAAAGATTTCTGATACGGAGTATTATTGCTGGCAATGCTGTATTCAAATGATTCAAAAGAAACAACGAATAAATATTTATGAAATCGAGGCAGATGGCTCATTATCTTCGTTGGACGATTTATTTAATAAGGACGAGCTCACGCAAACATGGGGTTAATGGGTAAGGCTCATAGAAATGAAGCTATATGAATAAACAAACCATTTTAAAATATATTTACTGGTTACTATGTGGCTTATTAGGATTTGTTTTTCTCTATATGTTTGTTCTGCTTCTACCTTATGTTAAATCAGTTGTTTCTTTTATTATTTTTCTATTGTTGCCCTTTATTGTTTCGGCCTTAATTGCGTATATATTGAATCCAATTGTACAGAAAGCAACCGATCTAAATGTTCATAGAGGGCTTGCTGTCATCATTGTCTATCTGGTCTTTTTTGTAGGCGGTGGATGTATCCTATATAAATTATATCCATTAATGCTTAAGCAAATGATTGAGCTAAGTGAACAGTTACCACAGTTATTCTCTCTGTATGAAGAATGGATATATAATATGTATGTGCAAACGACTTTCTTACCAGAAGCAGTCCATGATCAAATGGATGCTGTTTTTAAAAGATTAGAAACATTTGGCGAGAAAAAGCTAGAGCATTGGATTGGAAACATTACAAATATTGTTGATATATTTGTCATGATCGCGATGGTTCCGATTCTTGTTTTTTATTTTTTAAAAGACTTCAATATGATGAAAACTTTTTCAAAAAAGCATATTCCACAACGTTTTCATAAAAATATTCACATGACGATTGAAGCTGTAGATGAAAGCTTGGGAAGTTATTTACGTGGACAAATGCTTGTGAGTTTATTTGTCGGATTTTGTTCATGGATACTATTTCGATTAATTGGTGTACCCTATGCTTTATTTTTAGGAATATTGCTTGGTGTTACCAACATCATTCCTTATTTTGGACCTTTTATCGGTCTTGTTCCGGCAATGATGCTCGCTGTTACAGTATCTAATCGAATGGTATTGTATGTTGTATTGATTGTGTTGATTATACAGTTCATTGAAGGTAATATTCTGTCTCCCTTTATTATGGGAAAAACAGTGCAAATCCATCCGATTGCAATTTTATTCGCCTTATTGTTAGGAGGAGAATTAGCAGGGATACTTGGTATGCTTGTCGCGGTCCCGATCTTAACCATGTTAAATAATATATATTTAAAATTTACTTCCATGCAACATAACGATTGACTTTTTTAAAAAGATTATATAGAATTTAAGCGTAAATGAATGATATGAATACGTTGATAGCTCCCAGTATGTGAAAAAATGCTGTAAAGAGAAGAATTTCCGTAGGCTGAGAGAAATTCTGAGTAATCTTCACAGAAAGCTAGAGCTAGAGTGCAAGCTCATCCTTGCCGGTTTTATACCGTTATCATACATAGAGATACAGATTGTATAAACTAGGGTGGTACCACGAATATAAACTCGTCCCTGCATAATAGCAGTGACGAGTTTTTTGAATATCAACTAAAATGTTTCTTAATGGAGGCAAAATTATGAAAAAGCTCACATCAGCACAAATACGTCAAATGTTTTTAGATTATTTTAAAGAAAAGCATCACACGGTAGAACCGAGTGCGTCACTTGTTCCAAAGGATGACCCTACTTTGTTATGGATAAATAGCGGCGTCGCCACATTAAAAAAATATTTTGATGGCTCAGTTGTACCAGAAAATCCAAGGCTTGTGAATGCACAAAAAGCCATTCGAACAAATGATATTGAAAATGTTGGCTTTACAGCTCGACATCATACATTTTTTGAAATGCTAGGTAATTTTTCGATTGGGGATTATTTTAAAAAAGAAGCAATCGAATATGCTTGGGAGTTTTTAACAGGGGATGAATGGATTGGCTTTGATGCAGATAAGTTATTTGTAACCGTTCATCCTGAAGACGATGAAGCTTATGATATTTGGACAAATGATATTGGACTTAAAGCTGATAAGATTATTCGCCTAGAAGAAAATTTTTGGGATATAGGTGAAGGACCTAGTGGACCGAATACAGAAATATTTTATGACCGTGGTGAAATGTACGGAAATGATCCGAAAGATCCGGAACTGTATCCAGGTGGAGAAAACGAACGTTATTTAGAAATTTGGAATCTTGTATTTTCACAATTTAATCATAATCCTGACGGTTCATATACCCCGTTACCTAAGAAAAATATTGATACGGGTATGGGACTTGAACGGATTACGTCAGTTATTCAAGATGTACCAACGAATTTTGAAACAGATTTATTCATGCCGATTATAAAAGAAACTGAAAAGCTTGCACATGTAGCATATGGCAAAACAGAAAAAGCCAATCGTTCTTATCGTGTGATTGCGGATCATATCCGCACAGTTGCTTTTGCAATCGGAGATCATGCTCTACCTTCTAATGAAGGACGTGGCTATGTCTTAAGAAGACTTCTCCGTAGAGCCGTACGTTTTGCTAAGGAAATCGGTATTGAAAAACCATTTATGTATAAGCTTGTTCCTATTGTGGGGGACATCATGAAAGACTTTTACCCAGAAGTTACTGAGCAGAAAGAGCATATTGCAAATATAATTGAGGTAGAAGAAGTACGCTTTCATGAAACGTTAAATGAAGGACTGGAAATTCTATCAAACATTATCGAGAAGGAA
This sequence comes from Candidatus Avamphibacillus intestinigallinarum, assembly GCA_018711205.1. Classification (GTDB taxonomy): domain Bacteria; phylum Bacillota; class Bacilli; order Bacillales; family Amphibacillaceae; genus Avamphibacillus; species Avamphibacillus intestinigallinarum. The sequence goes on from DVIO01000082.1 coordinate 4,159, forward strand.
AAAGCGAAGTCGAGTGATGTCTTCCCAGGAGAAGAGGTTTTCCGTTTATATGACACGTATGGCTTCCCGAAAGAGTTAACTGAGGAGTATGTAGCTGATCTTGGATTTACCATTGATGAAGCAGG
>DVIO01000008.1 GCA_018711205.1 Candidatus Avamphibacillus intestinigallinarum
TGCTTGAATTCAGAGTCTTTAAATTCCGGATATTTACGATAGCGACAATCTTAGGGATGATTACCTTCCTTGGGTTAATCGGTACAGAGACATTGATTCCATTGTATATGCAAAATATGAGAGGCTATACAGCACTCGATTCAGGTTTAGTACTGTTACCAGGGGCGATTATTTCTGGATTGATGTCACCAATTACCGGACGGATTTTTGATAAATTTGGTGCACGTATCTTGTCCATTACTGGATTTATCATCGTGACAATTGGAACAGTCACATTTGGTTTTCTTGGAACGGCAACAACGATGCTGTTCATCATGATCATGTATGCCATTCGAATGTTCGGATTCTCGATGGTCATGATGCCGGTGACAACGGCAGGGTTAAATCAATTGCCACCTAAATTGATTCCACATGGGACAGCCATGAACAATACAATGCGTCAAATTGCAGCTTCAATTGGGACAGCAATTCTCGTCACGACGATGACAACAGTTGCCCAAAAAACGGCTCAATCACCGGCGATAGAAAACCCTGAAATCCACGGGGTAAATGTTGCTTTCTTCGTGATTACAGCTATATCTATTGTAGGAATCGTGTTGGCCTTCTTTATTAAGAAAACATCACCGCCAACAGATGAAGAATATGAAAAAATGTTAAGAGAAAAACAACAAGCATAGGAAATTATCATAATCAAAAAGGGCATGAGTCAAACTCATGTCCTTTTTGGTGTATCGCTTTATGATTTAGATGTTGCTTGTTTAGTCGACCTGAATGTTTTAACACTTACAATGAGTACGACGATTAATAGCACGGTTGCAAGCGTCCCATATTGAAAGCGAATGTCTGTATGATTGGCTAGGCTGCCAATGCCATCTAATACAATCGGAGATAAAAATTGTCCTAAAAATGTACAGCTAGAGGTTAATGCGACAGCTTGATCCGATTGATGCAGTGGCACATGATCGAGTGCCTTTAAGACAATAATTGGAAACAGTGAACCTTGCCCGAACCCAACTAAACAAACACTAATGATGACAAGGGGAACACTGTTGGTAAAGGATAGGATTAAAAAAGCACTTCCCATGCTGAGAAGCATTACAGGAATGACAAATCTTTTAAGAATGAGTTCAAGTTGCACAAGAAATAAACTCGTAGTCATTCCACCAACTGTTGTAAAAGCGACTACCGTACCAGCAATCGTTGCTCCACCTAATTGATTCTGCTCTAAATACAAGGCAATGTTTGTTGCGACTGAATAATAGGCAAGCATAATGCCACCCATTGCGAGTGAGTAGCCGTATACAGCTAAAGGCAATCTAGATTTATGTTCATGTTTTGTTGGCTTTTGTATGTCTCCTTTTGGTAAGAAGAAAAAGATAAGGATAAAAATACCTAGCCCTAAAAAGTACACATTAAAAGGCACGCGCCAGCCAAATGTTGCGAGCCATCCCGCTAATAGCATTGTGATGATGCCGCCAAAGTTACTAAAGGCAGAGTTGTATCCCATCATTTTAGTACGTTCTTTCCCAGTAAAGTAGTCGTTAATCAGGGACATTGATAAAGGCATTAATAGACCAACACCCGCACCTAGAATGAGTCGTAATATCATTAACAACGTAATGTTAGAAACGAGCTGTGGTCCAATCCCACCTATCATGTAAATGAAAAGGCCAATCATTATAATAGAACGTTTCGTCATTTTCGATGTTAAATAACTAGACAAAAATGAAAATGGAATAATCATAATAGAGGGTGCAGTCAGCACTAGTTTAATCGTTGTCGAACTTGCTTCCGGAAACGCCTCAGCAATGAGCCCAAGGGCAGGTGAAATCGCAGCCCCCGCCATAACGATAGCCATCGATATAGAGATAATCGTTGGTTTTAACATTTTATGAATGTTGACACATCCTTTTTAGTTTGAATGATTTAATGTATGGTACAAATTTATTGAATATCGTATGTAAATGCATTTTAAAATTGATCTAGATGATGAATGGCTTGTTTAAAAATTGTATACATTCGTTCTATGTCTTCATCAGTAGCTTCATGAAAAACTTGTGCTAAAATATCCCGACCTTCTTTTTCTAAATGATCTAGCGTTTCTTTACGTTTTACCGTCAAATCGAGTCGCACAATTCTACGATCATTCTTATCATGAATACGTCTAATATATCTATGTTCAATTAATTGATCTGCCGCAGCCGTAACTGCTCCATTTGAAAGGTGAATAGCCTGTGCCAACTCAGACATTTTTTGCGGGCCATCCTGGTTGAGCAGATACATAATATGTGATTGTGAGCCAGGGAAGGTTTGTGTGAAAATGTCCCTCCAAAGATATTCTACTTTTCTAGATAATTGCCAAAATACCTTTTCAAAACGCATAAAGTGATGAGGTAGCTCCATGTTTATCTTCCTTTGCTTTAATTGTTAAATGTTTTAATCGTTAAACTATTTAGCCATATATGAATGGTTCATTTCGCTGACTGTCAACCTAGTTAGCATTTTAATTAGGAATGGAGTCGTTTAGATTCAATGTGTCGTTATACTAGCTAGATAAATATGAAATTTCTCTTAAAAGCGGCGATTTGCTTTATCAACCTTTGTGACATTGAAAAACATATGGTAGTTTATACGTAGTCAATAAAATAGGGGGACTTATTTATGAGAAAGAGTAGGTTGCTAGTATTGTTTGTATGTTTCGCTGTTTTTTTAATCGGCTGTGGAAAAACATCTGATGAGGCAGAGGATTCAAACAATGAAAATGAAACAGAGCAGGAGGAAACACAAGTAGAGGATTCGAACAAAGATGCGAATGAATCGAATGAAGAGAGTGAAGACGAAACTCAACCGGAAGAGAAAGAGAAGACAGAAGAGCCACAATCTAATAAAAATGAAACAGAACAGGATACACAATCGGAGAAAGTAGAGGAAGAAACACCTTCTGAACAAAAGCAGTCAGGAGAATCAGTGCAGAAACAAAGAGCATATGAACAGAAATTAAGAGATATTGAACAAGATAGTCGAAAAGAATCTGATGGAGCGACAAATGCTGAATTAGAAGACATCCAGCAAACACAATATAAAGCGTATGACAATGTATTAAATGATATTTACAAAGATTTGAAAAATCAATTATCTGATGAAAACATGCAACAACTGAAAACAGAACAAACAGAGTGGATTAAAGATCGAGACGCCTATGTGAAGAAGCGGGCTGCGAAATATAGCGGAGGTTCAATGGAATCCTTAACCTATGTAACCGCTCAAGCTGAAAAAACGAAAGAAAGATGTTATGAATTGATTCATACATATATGAATGAATGATGAGCGACATATATTATTTAAAATCAACGTCATTTAAAAGGGGTTCATGAATTGAAAGAAAGATGCGTGCAGTTTGAAACCTTTGGGAGACCGCAGGATGTCTTAACTATAAACGACAAAAAGATTGATGCACTTCAAAAGAATGAAGTACTTGTGCGAATGTTAGCACGTCCGATTAATCCATCAGATTTAATCCCAATTACAGGGGCCTATGCGCACCGAATTGCCTTACCGAACATACCCGGTTACGAGGGAGTAGGCGTCGTGGAAGCTGTAGGTAGCTCAGTTTCTAAGGAATTAATTGGGCAAAGAGTTCTGCCATTACGTGGTGAGGGGACATGGCAAACCTATGTTAAAACACCAGTAGACTTTGCAATCCCGATACCAGACTTGATTGATGATTGGACTGCAGCACAAATGTATATTAATCCAATTACAGCTTGGGTGATTTGTACAGAGACTTTACATCTGACATCAAATGATGTGCTGCTCGTTAATGCTTGTGGATCAGCAATTGGTCGTATCTTGGCACAATTATCACGTGTAATTGGTTTTCAATTGATTGCAGTTACAAGAAATGATTTATACACAAAGGCGTTGCTTCAATTAGGAGCCAGTCATGTGATTGATACGTCAAAGGATTCCGTTTATGAACAGGTGATGGATATCACCAATGGTGCAGGTGCAAATGCAGCAATTGATTCGATTGGTGGACAAGCAGGAAATAATCTAGCTTTGTCAGTTCAACCAGGTGGACGCTTTTTAACAATTGGTTTGTTGTCAGGCGAGCAAGTCAATTGGGAGTTGATTACGAAGCAAGCGAATGTTAAAGCGAATATATTTCATTTGCGGCATTGGAATCGACGTGTGTCAGTTGACGAATGGAAAGCGGCATTCAATCAAATCATTTCTCTCATTGAACATAAGAAACTGAGATTGCTGGAACAGTATACGTCCTTTCCATTAGAACAAGTAGTAGAGGCGATTGATGCATTAGAAAAATCCAAATCAGGTGAAGGGAAAATCTTTTTAACTTCGTGATAGATATGTAATCGTGTGG
>DVIO01000083.1 GCA_018711205.1 Candidatus Avamphibacillus intestinigallinarum
AGTATATGAGTATCATGATTCAAATTAAAGGTAGGAATCGTGCTGGGATTATTTAGTCGAACTAAGTCAGAGCTATTGTTCTGGCTTAGTTTATTTGTTATTTTTAACAGTTAAACCTTGAGAAATTCCAATACATAAATATGCTATAATACTTTCTAGAGTATGAAATTGAGGTGAAAATATGTCAGTACCGATGTTGAAAATGTATATATCTTTTGCAGGGATGTTATTACTAATATTGTCAATCGGTCTTATTTTATTAAGTCGTACCAAACTGAAAGGGTTTTTTGCAGGAATTGTTGCAATCATTGCTTACATATTCTTTATCGTTGGAGCCTTAATCATTTTATATATCGTGTTTAGTGGTCCAACAAGATAGGTTATAGGAGGAAAGTTATGAGAATGAAGCATATACAACTGGTTTTGTTGTCCATTTGTGTGCTTGTTTTATCTGGTTGTTTGTATCCAGATCAAGAGCGTACAGAAAATAAAGTTCCAAATGAAACACAGTTGAAAAATGTACAAGATGCGGTCACAAAATATAAAAATGCAAATAATGGTTTATTACCTATTAAAACAAATCCTGAGGATACACCTATTTTTAGAAAATATACAATTGAGTTTGATCCACTCGTTAGAGAAGGATTTATAGATAAGGTTCCAGGTAATGCATTTCAAAATGGTGGCTTTTATGAATATACCATTATCGATCCAGAAGATAACCCGACTGTAAAAATTGTTGATTTGCGAATTACTGAAACATTACGTTCTTATCTTTCGAAAATAGAGGTCTACCGATCGAAGCATACATATCCGCCATTTGGAGAAGAAGCTGGCGGTGGTTTATATAAAGTAGATTATAAAAAATTAAATTTAAAAGAAAGTTTAAAAGTAGACAGTCCTTACTCTGACCACGAATTACCTGTCTTGATGAATGAAAAAGGCGCTTTATTTGTTGATTACAGTATGGATTTATACGAAATGTTGGAGAAAACAAAGCACTCCTATAAAGAAGGAGACGATATTCGCTTTTTATTAACAGATGAAACTCCTTTTGTTCCAATTAATTCTGTACCATATACAGTGAAAGACGGAGAACCGATATTTTTAGAATCTACAAAAGAGAATAATAAATAACATAAAACCTTTATGCGTTCATATAAATAATGCATAAAGGTTTTTTGAATAATAAATAGAGAAACGAAGCATAAACAAATAGGACAACATCATAGACTATAACAAAACCAATGTATGAAGCATTTCGGGATAAATCGGGAGGGATTTCGTTGGAGAAAATAGATATATTTAAGGATATTTCTAAACGAACAAATGGTGATATTTATTTTGGCATTGTTGGATCTGTGAGAACAGGTAAATCAACCTTCATAAAAAGATTTATGGAAGCTGTTGTACTACCTAATATGGAAGATGAAGGAGCCAGACAAAGAGCACAAGATGAATTGCCACAAAGTGCAGCCGGCAAAACAATTATGACGACTGAACCTAAATTTGTACCGAATCAAGCTGTTTCCCTACAATTAGAAGAGGGATTAGATGTTAATGTAAGATTAGTTGATTGTGTAGGATACGCGGTCGATGGCGCCAAAGGATTTGAAGATGAAAATGGTCCAAGAATGATTCACACACCTTGGTATGAAGAAGCGATACCTTTTCATGATGCTGCAGAAATAGGTACGAGAAAGGTTATTCAAGAGCATTCAACAATAGGTGTTGTCATTACAACAGACGGAACAATTGGTGAAATTGCTAGAGCTGATTATGTTGAGTCAGAAGAACGTATTGTGGAAGAATTAAAAGAGGTCGGAAAACCATTTATCATGGTGATTAATTCTACAAAACCTCAAAGTGTTGAAACAGAAGCATTAAGACAAGAGCTTATAGAAGCATATAATATTCCGGTATTGGCAATGAGCGCGGAAACGATGACTGAACAAGACGTCCATGATGTATTGAGAGAAGCATTATTTGAATTTCCAGTATTAGAAGTAAATGTAAACTTACCGAGTTGGGTAATGGTTTTGAATCAAGATCATTGGTTAAGAGAAAGTTATGAAGAGGCGATCCAACAAACTGTGCAAAATATTCGTAGATTACGAGATGTTGATGAAATTGTAGAAGAGTTTTCTGAGTTTGATTATATTGAACATGCCAATATTGCCGGTATAGAAATGGGCGAAGGTGTAGCGGAAATCGATTTACATGCACCTGATACTTTGTATGATCATATTTTAAAAGAAATTGTTGGTGAAGAGATTAGTGGAAAAGATCATTTACTTGAATTAATGCAAGAATTTGCACATGCTAAAAAAGAATATGATCAGGTGAGTGGCGCCTTACAGATGGTCAAGCAGACCGGATATGGTATTGCTGCACCATCGATTAGAGATATGGAGCTTGATGAGCCCGAAATCATCAGACAAGGTTCACGCTTTGGTGTGCGCTTAAAAGCAGTAGCACCATCTATTCATATGATTCGAGTTGAAGTGGAATCAGAATTCTCACCCATCATTGGAACTGAGAAACAAAGTGAAGAACTGGTACGTTATTTAATGCAAGACTTCGAAGAGGATCCACTATCAATTTGGGAGTCAGATATATTTGGTCGCTCATTGAGCTCAATTGTACGAGAGGGTATTCAAGCTAAAATTTCTTTAATGCCTGAAAATGCAAGATATAAACTGAAAGATACATTGGAAAAAATCATTAATGAAGGTTCAGGTGGGTTAATTGCCATTATTTTATAGCAGCGAGCTTGCTGCTATTATTTTTT
>DVIO01000084.1 GCA_018711205.1 Candidatus Avamphibacillus intestinigallinarum
TATCAAGGTCTTGTTGAAACGGATAACAAAGGAAATCGTATTATTATATTCAAAGATGAAAATGGAAATTCAGAATATAAAAGTATTTTTGTTAAAAATGATAATCGCTTAAAAATTGTAAAATTTAAGGATGATGGTTTATTATATAACGAGATTATAAAATAATTATCTTTGAGAATATCTAGTTCCCTACCAACTTAATTTATTGGTAGGAATTTTTTATTGATTTAATGTATTAAAGTGCTGTTGTATTTGTGCTATTTGTAGTTGATTCCTAAAATGAATTAATTTTTTTAATATTACATGGAAGTTTTAAAAGAAGATAATTTTTCTAGTACAAAGGCTAAGGGAGAATATTTTGGAGAATTTATAATATATATCTTGAAAGCGACTAATATATTTAGGTGTGTTAAAAATATAAGAACTAGTACAAATGAAATTGATATACGTGCTGAATTTACAGTACCTGCGCAAGATATAGCTAACTACTATCATTTTGATAAAAGATTAACTCTGTTTTTGGAATGTAAAAACTATCCTCATAAAAATGTTGATGTTACTTACATTGGGAAGTTTTACTCACTTCTATCTACATCAAATAAAGAATTTGGTATTATAGTATCTCCTAACGGTTTAACTGGTAGCTCTTGGAGTGATGGACATGGATTTTGCAAAAAGATTGCGATAAAACATAATGTCAAAATGCTTTCATTAACTTATCAAGACTTATTAAATTTAAATGAAAAGAGCCTTTTTACAATTTTAAAGGAAAAAATAATAGAGTTAGAAGAAGATTTTGAGATTGATAAGTACATTGATAAACATCCTTTAGAAGGTCAATTATGATTTACCCTTCTAAAGGGCAAAAAAGGACAAGTCCAATTTATCTCAAAATTACATAACCATCGGACAACCGTTGATTTCACTAGTGTTTGAATTAAATTGAACCAAAGTGAAAAGACGTTTTGGATTGAGTGGGAATAATATAGAGAAGATAAAGACCTTGCAGCCATGAGAGTGGTTGTGAACTGTACCCCATGTCAAGGACATTCATTCGACCGGCATTCGACGACTAATTCCAAAATTTGCAGATTATCTGTCGAATCCCATCATGATTTGAACTATAATTTTGCTTTTCTGTCTTTATCAGTCAAATAAATAAGGAATTCGACCTTTAATACGGAAATTCTGTTTTTATCGTCCATATACCGATCAGATTCGTACGATAATATTGATTTTTGAGTTTTATCGTTCATATACCGATCAGATTCGTACGATAAAAACAATATCTCTAAAATATGGCACACTAGAGTACATTTGGAGAATAGGAATGTATATGAAAAAATTTAGTATTAGAAAACAGAAATTTGATAGATAAAAACAGAAAACCCATCAAGAGGACCGGGTGTCCGCTCGATAGGTTTTTGAATTTTATGGATTATTTGACCATAATCCTGCATGTTTTAATACCACACGAGGGTCTAGTTTAAGTTGAATTACAATAAGTTCTGCCAGGTCTTCTGGTTGCATAACTTTTTCTGGATTTCCGTCTGTTAAGTTCAGTTCTGCTGCCATTTCTGTTGCGACCGTGCTTGGTGTCATCGTGGACACACGGATATTATGCTTACGTACTTCTTGCATGAGTGATTCGCTGAGTCCAATCACTCCAAACTTAGATGCAGAGTATGCACTTGTTACTGGGCCACCTCTTTCACCTGCAGTTGATGAAATATTGATGATGTCCCCAGTCTGACGTTCTATCATCTCTGGCAGTACCGCGCGAGTTGTGTAATATACACCTTTTAAATTCACGTCGATAATGTTTGTCCACTCTTCAGGTGTGAGTTCCATGAACCCACCGAACTTAGAAATCCCAGCGTTGTTTAATAGAATATCGATAGGTCCGAGTTCTGATTTGATCGATTCTACGGCCTTCGTGATTTCATCTAAATTAGACACATCTGCAGTTGCGACCGCAACTTTCACACCATATGCTTCAAGCTCTGCTTTCACTTTTTCTAAATTTTCTAGAGTACGCCCCACGAGTCCGACGTTCACGCCTTCTTTAGCGAGTTCTATCGCAGTTGCTCGACCGATTCCACGACCACCACCTGTAATTAATGCGACTTTATTTTTAATATCTTGCACCAAAATCTCTCCTTAAAATCATGTTAGTATCATAAATATTGTACGACCTATCCTTCTGTGGTTCAAATGTCACGCTTTAGGAATTAATGGTATCCATTTAAATTTTAAAGATAAAAATACGGTTATCATTGTGAGTCCCTCTGCTATTGGGAATACAAGCCAAATCGCATTTGGTCCAAATAGAATTGGCATGATAAATAGTAGTGGTATAAAGATAATAAAACTACGGAATAAGCTAATCATGATTGCGATGCGGATTTTACCGATTGATTGATAGAATTCTGTGAACACCATGTTGATTCCTAAGAATAAATATCCAATGAAAAATAGCGTGATTCCGATTTTTATATAATTAATTACTTCCGTACCTTCAATACCAAATAGCCATATGATGAGGCTTCTTCCAAATACACCAATCGCGAAAATTAAAGCCCCGACGATGAATCCTGTGAATATCCCAATACGTACAAACTGTTTTAATCGTTCAAAGAGTTTTGCACCATAATGATAGCTCGAAATTGGCTGAAGAGAAGCTCCGACACCAATGAATAACATCAAGAACACGGTGTGCATGTAATTCACAACAGCATACGCGACGAGCCCTGTTTCTCCGACATAGTGACTGAAAGTAACGTTGAGTCCAATCATCATAACTGCAGCAGATGCTTCCAATATAAAACTTGGAAATCCAATTGAAATAATGTTGCGAACAATAGATGGATCGATCTTTGTCTTCACGAGTGACAGTTGACTTCGTTTAGCTAAAAAGTGCGTCAAGAGGACTAAAATACCGATAACTGTCGCAAAGACTGTAGCATACGCAGCCCCTTTAACGCCCCAATGAAAGATGAAAATAAAGATGTAATTTAGAATAATGTTTACAACCGATGTGACAACTAAGCCGACCATCGCGAGTGTTGGATTCCCGTCGTTACGTATAAAAATGCTCAGAATGTTTTCTAGCACGAAGAAGATTCCGAATACTAAAATGACGTGTAGATAATCGAGCACATAACTAATGATGGCATCATTTGCGCCGAATAGGTACGCGAGTGGTTCTTCAAATACGAGACATACTCCAATGATGATGCCTGTGACGACAATGGTAATAATAATTGCATGTGTAAAAATTGATTTCGCACGGTGTAAATTATTTTGCC
>DVIO01000085.1 GCA_018711205.1 Candidatus Avamphibacillus intestinigallinarum
GGGGAAGCTGTCGTCGGTCAATTAAATAAAATGCCCCATATGTTGATAGCAGGTGCAACGGGAAGTGGTAAAAGTGTGTGCGTAAATGGGATTATTATTAGTATTTTAATGCAAGCGAAGCCACATGAAGTAAAAATGATGATGATTGATCCTAAAAAAGTAGAATTAAATGTTTATAATGGGATTCCACATTTGTTAGCACCAGTCGTCACTGATCCCAAAAAAGCTTCTCAAGCATTAAAAAAAGTTGTGGCTGAGATGGAAAGACGTTATGAGCTGTTCTCTGACACAGGACAACGAAATATAGAAGGCTATAACGATTATATTAAGCGTCATAATCAAGAACATGACGATGATCAGCCAAGTTTACCTTATATTGTTGTATTAGTTGATGAGCTTGCTGACTTAATGATGGTTGCATCAAATGATGTGGAAGACGCTATCACAAGACTTGCTCAAATGGCTAGAGCAGCAGGTATTCATTTAATCATTGCAACCCAACGACCTTCAGTAGATGTTATAACCGGTGTCATCAAGGCAAATATTCCTTCTCGAATTGCTTTTAGTGTTTCATCACAAACGGATTCAAGAACGATTCTCGATTCTGGCGGGGCAGAAAAATTGCTTGGTAGAGGGGATATGTTGTTCATGCCTGTTGGTTCATCCAAACCTACTCGTGTTCAAGGTGCATTTTTATCTGACGAAGAAGTTGAAAGAATTGTTGAGTATTGCGTCAGTCAACAAAAAGCACAATATCAGGAAGAAATGATTCCAAGTGATGTAAATGAGGTAAAGGAAACAGTGGATGATGAGTTATTTGACGATGCCGTGCAATTAATTGTTGAGATGCAAACAGCAAGTGTTTCTATGTTACAGCGTAGGTTTAGAATAGGTTATACAAGGGCCGCACGGTTAATCGATGCAATGGAAGATAGAAATATTGTTGGACCGTATGAAGGAAGTAAACCAAGAACTGTACTTATTACAAGTGTAGAAGATGAAGATTCAATTGGACAAGAATAATACAAATTATTTGTATATCGCGGTCAAAAAAGCGTATTATGACAATAGGTAAAAAAGGGTATTCATTTGATTATGAATGCTCTTTTTCATATATACATATGATTCAATTGAGTAAACTCAGAACGAACGGATACACTAAAACAATCTAGGTAGAATAGAAATGGAAGGTGCATAGACATGGATCTAAACGAAAAGTTATTTACCCATGAGGGCAAAAATATTCATTTAATTCAAACGAATAAATTCAAAACCATACAATTTGTTGTAAAATTTAAAGCACCGTTACAAAAGGAAACCATCACGAAGCGTGCTTTATTACCTTATATTTTAAGACAAGCAACAAATCAATATACAACTAGAGCGGAATTAGATAAGCAACTTGATTTATTATATGGTGCAGGTCTTGGTATTGATGGCTCTAAAAAAGGCGAACAACATATTATTAGTTTTAGAATGGAATTGCCGAATGAAAAGTTTATACCAAACTCGGAATCCGTTAATGAACAAGCTCTACATGTGCTAACAGATGTTATTTATAATCCATTACTAGTTGATACAGCATTCGACCAATCAATTTTCAAACGCGAAAAAGAAACATTAAAGCAACGTATGCGTTCCATTGTAGATGATAAATTAGATTATGCCCAAATGCGGTTAATCGATGAAATGTGTAAAAATGAATCCTATTCATTACATGTTTTAGGAGATGAAAAGGATTTAGAAGCGCTTGATGCGCAAACGCTATATGAATATTATAAGTCACTATTAACTGAGGATGAACTTGATATTTATGTGGTTGGAGACTTTGACGTAAAAGATTTAAAAACAAAGCTTACCAATGCTTTTGATAAAGGAAAGCGATATGTTTCCACAGATAAAACATTAGCTTTTCGTAACCGTCTCTCGATTTCAAAATCGAAGGAAATCATTGAAAAAGAAAGCATCCAACAAGCAAAACTTCATATTGGCTATCGAACAAATTGTACTTTTAATGATGATCAATATGCAGCTTTACTCGTATTTAATGGGATATTTGGAGGGTTTCCAAATTCAAAATTATTTATGAATGTTAGAGAGAAGCATAGTTTAGCTTATTATGCAGCTTCCCGAATTGAAAGTTATAAAGGGCTCATGTTTGTTTTTAGTGGTATTGCACCAGAAGATTACGAAAAAGCGTTGGAAATCATTGAATTACAATTTGAAGAAATGCAAAAAGGTCAGTTTGATGAGGATATTTTAGAAGAAACAAAAGGATTATTACTAAATGATTATTTAGAGACTTTAGATCATCCTCAAGGGATTGTTGAATTATATTATCAAGGAATCATCGCAGAATCCAATATAAAGCCTGAGGATTTAATGGAACGAATTAAACGTGTGTCATACGATGATGTTGTTCAGGTTGGAAAATCTATTACGAAAGATACGATATACTTATTAACTAATTCTAGAGGTGAAGACGATGAATAAAGTTCATTATGAATCGATAAATGAAACGATTTATAAAGAAACATTAGATAATGGTCTAACGGTTGCCTTGTTACCAAAACAAGAAATGTCAAAGACGTTTGCCATTTTTGCAACGAATTACGGCTCGATTGATTCCAACTTTGTTCCGATTAATCAAGATGAATCGATTCATGTTCCAGAAGGTATTGCACATTTTCTAGAGCATAAATTGTTCGAGAAAGAAGATAGAGATGTGTTTCAAGACTTTGGTAAACAAGGCGCTTCTGCAAATGCTTTTACATCATTCACGACGACAGCTTATTTGTTCTCAGCAACAGAGCATATTAAGCAAAATGTAGAAACATTGATCAATTTTGTGCAAGATCCGTATTTTTCACATGAATCTGTTGAAAAAGAAAAAGGCATCATCGCTCAAGAAATTACGATGTATGATGATCAACCAGATTGGCGTTCTTTCATGGGTATTATCAAAAATATGTTCAAGGATCATCCTGTTCATATTGATATTGCCGGTACAGTTGACTCTATTCAGGACATTACGAAGGATGACTTATACACATGCTATGAAACGTTTTATCATCCAGAAAATATGACGTTATTTGTTGCTGGGAATTTTGACGTTGAAGAAATAGCTGAATTGATTCAAGCGAACCAAACACAAAAGGAATTCAGCAAACCGAGTGAAATCAAACGGTTTTATCCCGAAGAGCCGATAGAAGTCCATGAGAAGAAAAAAGTTGTTCATATGCCTGTATCCATTCCAAAATGTATTATTGGTGTAAAAGAGTTTGGAAATGAAATAGGCGCAGACCAATTATTAGAAAAAGAGATTTTATTAGACATGCTATTGGATTATTTTTATTCAAGGGGCGGTACATTTTACCAGGAGTTATATCAAAACGATTTAATTGACAGTAGTTTTTCCGCTGAATCAAATGTTGAGAAAAATTTTGGGTTTACAATCATTGGTGGAAATACAAATGATATATAACGTTTTGAAAAAACATTAAAGGATCAGTTGCTTCGTATTAAAGATATTGAAGTCACAGATGAAGAGTTTGAAATATTAAAAAAGAAAAAAATTGGTGAAATGCTTAGAAGTATGAATTCTCTAGAATTTATAGCAACTCAATTCATTCATTATCACGCCTTAGACATTGATATTTTTGAAATCATACCGATGATTGAAAACTTAACAAAAGCTGATTTTGATGTCTTCATGAAAAACTGGATTGATGAAGAACGTTTGTCAACATTCCAAATTCTACAGGATGAAACAAATGTCGGGTAATGTCCTCGTCATCGGTGCGAGTGGAGATATCGGTATTTCTATTTGTAAGAAATTAGCCAATCAAGGATTTCAACTTATTCTTCATTACAATACGAACAAGGCTAGTGTTAAACAAATGAGGGAAGAGCTTCCAGAACATGCAATACTCATGGAGATTCAAGCTGATTTGCGAGATGAATATAATGTTGAGAAGCTGTTAAAGACGATTGTATTTCCTGTCGACCATTTGGTATTTGCAAGTGGAGCAAGTGATTATGGATTATTCCAAAATGTTACATCTGAACGAATTAATGAGATGGTCGCTTTACACGTTAAAGCACCATTAATGATTACTCAATACTTCATACCAGGAATGATTCAAAAACAACAAGGTAAAATTATTTTAATCACCTCTGTTTGGGGAGATATTGGTGCAAGTAATGAGGTTATTTATTCGACAGTAAAGGGTGCACAAAATACATTTGTAAAAGCTTTAGCTAAGGAAATGGGCCCTTCGAATATACAAGTGAATGCTGTGAGTCCTGGATTTATCGATACTAAAATGAATGGCCATTTACTTGATGAAGAGCGAAACGATATTATTGCAGATATTCCACTCAATCGAGCTGGAAAACCAGAAGATGTAGCAAATATGGTCAATTTCTTATTAAGTGATGAGGCATCCTATGTGCAAGGTCAAATTATTCAAGTTAGTGGCGGATGGTAATTCCTAGTTAGAAAAGAAATGTATAATTCTTTTGAGTTCTCCTCATACTACAATTGAAGTAGTATAAAGGAGGAGAAATGAATGTCTATGTTTAATAATTTTGAATCTTGGAAGGACTTTTTACAAGACCGTCTAGAACAAGCTAAAAATGCTGGAATGAGTAATGAGAAAATTAATCATATAGCTGGAGAAGTTGGCGATTATTTGGCAAATCATGTAGATCCAAAAAATAGTGAGCAAGCTGTTTTAAAAGATCTATGGAATGTAGCTTCAGAAGAAGAGCAAGAAGCTTTAGCAAGTTCAATGGTTAAATTAGTGAAAGAAAAGTAAAAATAGCAAAGTAAAGGGGCTACCAATTCTTGGTAGCCCCCTTTTTTATGAATATATAAATAGTTAGAACAGGTTGATAATTGCAATTATCAAAATGATTGGGTAACATAAAGGGAAGACAGGAAAAGGAGATTTATATGGTGAAAACAGAATGGTATTTTGAGTATGACATTCAACATAATCGTCCTGGTTTATTAGGAGATATCTCTTCTTTGCTTGGTATGTTATCTATTAATATTATTACAATAAATGGTGTAGAAAACTCCAGAAGAGGTATGTTATTATTAGCAGAAAAAGATGATCAAATTTCACGATTCAAATCAATTTTAGAAACAGTTGAAACAATTGTCATTACGAAATTGCGAAAACCCAAACTTCGTGATAAATTAGCAGTAAGACATGGGAAATATATACATAGAGACGCTGATGATCGCAAAACAATTCGTTTCGTGCGTAATGAACTAGGGATTCTTGTCGACTTTATGGCAGAATTATGTAAAACAGAGGAGCATAAATTAATTGGTGTTCGTGGTATGCCGCGAGTAGGAAAAACTGAATCAATCGTGGCTGCGAGTGTTTGTGCAAATAAACGTTGGATTTTTGTATCCAGTACATTATTGAAACAAACCGTACGCAATCAATTGATCAAAGGTGAATACGGTGGAGATAATATTTACATTATTGATGGGATCGTTTCTAAGAAACGCGCAAATGAAAAACATTGGCAATTAATCCGAGAAATTATGCAAATTCCCGCTGTAAAAATTGTAGAACATCCAGATATATTTGTGCAAGCAACTGAATATAATATGGATGATTTTGACTATATTATTGAATTAAGAAGTGACGAAAACGAAGAAATCACGTATGAATCAATTAAAAATCCTACATTTAGTCAAGATGATGGTTTTTCTATGTTTGATTTTTAAAATGGATGGTGCTAGCTATGGATATAGGACAACGTTTGAAAGAAGCAAGAGAAGAAAAAGGCATTACATTAGAGTATTTACAAGAAACAACAAAAATTCAAAAAAGGTATTTAGCTGCAATTGAAGAAGAAAATTTCCAAGTTTTACCTGGTAAGTTCTACGCTAAAGCATTTATAAAAGAATATGCGACTGCTGTGGGACTAGATGCTGATGAATTGATTGCAAGTTTTGAAGATTCTCCTCCTGGTGAAGAAGTGGAAGAACCGACTGAATACACAAGAATTAAACAATCTAGGGCAGATTACCAGGAACCACGAAATACAGCCTCTATTTTACCAAAAGTCACAGTTATTTTGCTTATTCTTGCCATTATCATTTTAGCGTGGGTTTTCTATCAAAAAACCGCTTCAGATGAGGGTGGCGACAAAATCAAAAACGATGATAACAACGAAGTGATTCGTACACCTAGTAGTGATGAAGATGATGAAGTCACTGAAGATGATGTGACCGATGAAGAGGAGTCAACAAAAGAAGATCAAGACGATGAAGCAACAAAAAAAGATGATGAGAAAGAGGATAAAGATTCTGACGAAGAACCTAGCTTTGATGTAACAGAAGAAGGTACAGGTAGCAGACCTGAATCTACCGTTGAAGTTAAAAACGTAAAAGACGATAAACTTCATATTAAACTAGAATCAGATGGAGAATCTTGGGTTACTGTAAAAACAGGTAACAACAATGAACTTTATTCAGAAACATTAACCAAAGATGCTTCGCCTAAAGAAATTGATATCGACAATGAAAAAGAGGTAAACTTTGTAGTTGGAAATGCGACACAATTAGACATTACGATTAATGGTAAAGAATTTAAGTATCCAATTGACCCAGATCAAAAAGTTTTCCAAAAAATTAAACTCATTGTAAAATAATGATACGGACTGATCCCCTTCCTTAGTTCTAAGGAAGGGGATTGTAACTCAATAAGGAAAGGTTAGGTTACCAATTCATGAATATACCAAATAGAATTACAGTATCACGTATATTATTAATTCCAATTTTCATTATATTATTAAGTATACCGTGGGATTGGGGGACCATTCAGCTTCATAGTTGGTCTATTGGAGTTGCCCAATTTATTGCAGCATTAATCTTTATTATCGCATCATTAACGGATTGGATTGATGGTTATTATGCTAGAAAGTATAATTTGGTGACCAATCTTGGTAAATTTTTAGATCCTCTAGCAGATAAATTACTTGTAGCAGCAGCTTTAATTTTGCTTATAGAATTAGGAGACGCACCTGCTTGGGTTGTCATTATTATCATTAGTAGAGAATTTGCTGTAACAGGTCTACGTTTAGTGGCTGCTGGAGAAGGCATTGTTTTAGCAGCAAGTCCTTTAGGTAAAATTAAAACAATCACTCAATTAATTGCCATTCCAGCTTTATTATTACACAACTTCCCATTTGCTTTTATAAATATAAGATTCGATCTTATTATGCTGTATATCGCTCTCATATTTACAGCTTGGTCAGGCTTAGATTACTTCGTTAAAAACTGGCATGTTATGAAGGAGAGTAAATAATGAATGTGAAAAAAACCGAGATCGTTTCTGTCGGAACTGAATTATTACTCGGTCAAATCGCAAATACAAATGCTCAATGGCTATCTGAGAAATGTGTTGAACTCGGTTTAGATATTTATCACCATACTGTAGTTGGTGATAATCTAAACAGGGTTCAATCTGTTTTTAAACAAGCTGAAAAGAGAGCAGATGTCATTATTGTAACAGGAGGACTTGGACCTACGGATGATGATTTAACGCGAGAGGCATTTTCTGAAATGAGTCATATCCCCTTAGTTGAACATACAGGCACGCTTAAAAAATTACATCAGTATTTTCATGCTGAGTCAAAAGAAATGCCAAATAATAATGTTAAGATGGCAAACGTTTTTAAAGATGCTTATGTCCTACCTAATAGTGTTGGTATGGCGCCTGGCATGATTTGTTCTTATCATGATAAAACTTGGATCTTTTTACCAGGCGTTCCAAAAGAAATGAAAGCACTTACGAAAGAATATGTATTACCTTATTTACGTAAGCAACAAAAGAACACAATTATTGAATCTCTTACATTAAGGTTTATCGGTATCGGAGAATCTAAACTTGAAACAGATTTACATGAATTAATTGAAAATCAAACGAATCCAACAATCGCAACATTAGCCCAAAAGCATGGAGTGGACTTACGGTTAACTGCTAAAGCCGATAATAGAGATGAAGCACAACAAGCTTTAAAAGATCTTAAAGCCAATATTCTCAGTAAAGTTGGGGATTACTTTTATGGCGAAAATGATGTAAATATCATTCAGCAGGTCGTTCATAAATTAAAAGAAAAACAATGGACAATTGGGGCAGCTGAGAGCTTAACAGGCGGTTTATTTGTCGACCAAATGATTGCGTTACCCGGAGCCTCAGAAGTTTGTTATGGTGGTGTCGTTTGTTACGACACAAGTATTAAAGAAAATGTGTTACATGTGCCAAAAGAGATAATTGCTGAAAAGGGCACCGTAAGTCATGAGTGTGCCTATGCGATGGTTGAAGGTGTACAAGCGTTACTTAGAACAGATGTCGCTATATCCTTTACTGGTGTTGCAGGTCCTGGCCCGTCAGAAGGTAAACGTGCTGGAACCGTTTATATTGGCATACACTTACCCAACCAAAACATCAAAACATATGAATGTCATTTTTCTGGTAACCGACAAACATGTAGAGAAAAGGCATATTTAAAAGGCTATGAAATATTATTTAATTTATTAAAATAATAAATTCGTATGTACTTAAGATATATTTAATATTTTTTTGCGTTGTTTAGAAAATCAAAATGTATTTTCTTAACAATTTTAAACATCAAAAATGAGAACGTTTATTCGTTTTATTGTTGGCAAATGAATATAAAAAAGGTATGATGTAATTAGTTAATTTAAGGAGGTTATATTTTGAACGATAAAAAACAAGCTTTAGATAATGCTTTAAGACAAATAGAGAAACAATTTGGTAAAGGTTCAATTATGAAATTAGGTGAGGAGTCACATCGTAAGATTGCTACTGTTCCAAGTGGTTCCCTTGCTTTAGATGTTGCTTTAGGTATTGGTGGATACCCTAGAGGTAGAATTATTGAAGTATATGGTCCAGAATCATCTGGTAAAACGACTGTTGCCTTACATGCAATTGCAGAAGCTCAAAAACAAGGTGGTCAAGTTGCTTTTATCGATGCTGAACATGCTCTAGATCCAACTTATGCGCAAGCGCTTGGAGTAAACACTGAAGAATTGTTATTATCTCAACCTGACACTGGAGAGCAAGCTTTAGAAATTTGTGAAGCTTTAATTAGATCTGGTGCTGTAGATATCGTTGTTGTTGACTCTGTTGCTGCATTAGTTCCAAGAGCCGAGATTGAAGGGGAAATGGGAGATTCACACGTTGGTTTACAAGCACGTTTGATGTCACAAGCTTTAAGAAAATTATCAGGTGCTATTAATAAATCAAATACTGTAGCCATCTTCATCAACCAAATTCGTGAAAAAGTTGGGGTAATGTTTGGTAATCCAGAAGTCACTCCAGGTGGACGTGCACTTAAGTTCTATTCTTCAGTCCGACTAGAAGTTCGCCGTGCGGAAACGTTAAAACAAGGAACAGATATTATCGGAAATAAAGCTAGAATCAAAGTTGTTAAAAATAAAGTAGCACCTCCATTTAAGCAAGTTGAAGTAGATATTATGTACGGTGAAGGTATTTCAAGAGTCGGGGAGCTTCTTGATATGGCGGCTGATGTTGATATTGTTCAAAAAAGTGGTGCTTGGTACTCCTACAAAGAGGAACGTATGGGACAAGGTCGTGAAAATTCTAAACAATATCTTATTGAAAATCCGGATAAATTAGAAGAAATTCACGATGCGATTCGTAAATATTATGAATTAGACGAGGATGGTTCGACAACAGAAGAAACTGATAAAGAAGATAATGAAAACTTAAATCAAGAAAGCTTAGATTTGAATTAAGTATTAAGTACTCTTGTGTTGAAATACACAGGAGTACTTTTTTTACTTATTAAATGATTGAGATATAATGGTTCCTTCTCTTGACATTGATACTGTAGAGAATTAAAATTAAAGTGTATAAATTTTTAATGAAATTTATTATACAATTCGATGAATTTTTACCCATTGAATATGTTATTTACTGGCTAAATGAAAAGTAAAAATGAATAGCAAGAGGAGGTGAAAACATGGATAGTCCACTACTCATCTCCATTTTGCTTGTACTAGCCATAATCATCGGTATTGTTGTTGGTTATCTGATTCGAAAATCTATTGCTGAGGCAAAGATCTCTAGTGCTGAAACATTGGCGAAACAAATTGTTGATGAAGCACATCGAAATGCAGATGCCGCTAAAAAAGAGGCGTTGCTTGAAGCGAAAGATGAAAATCATACGATTCGTCAACAAGCAGAAGAAGAAATTCGAGAAAGACGTGCTGAAATACAAACACAAGAAAATCGTCTAATGCAGAAAGAGGAGAGTCTAGATAGAAGAAGTGAAACGTTAGATAAACGCGAGTTGCTGTTAGAACAACGCGAACAAAATTTAACAGGAAAACAACAACAAATTGAAGAAATGGAAAGCAAAGTGGAAAGTATGGTACAAGAACAGCAAGAAGAGCTTGAACGTATCTCCGGATATACTACAGAAAAAGCACAAGCAATCATCTTAGACCGTGTTGAAAAAGAATTAAAACATGAAACAGCTCTTATGATAAAAGATTCTGAGAATCAAGTGAAAGAAGAAGCTGATAAAAAAGCAAAAGATATACTTTCACTTGCTATTCAAAGATGTGCTGCTGACCACGTCGCAGAAACTACTGTATCCGTTGTCAATCTCCCGAATGATGAGATGAAAGGTCGTATCATTGGTAGAGAAGGACGAAATATACGAACATTAGAAACGCTTACCGGAATTGATTTAATTATAGATGATACTCCAGAAGCAGTTATACTATCAGGATTTGACCCAGTTCGTAGGGAAATTGCGAGACTTGCTCTTGAAAAACTTGTCCAAGATGGCCGAATTCATCCTGCTCGAATCGAAGAAATGGTTGATAAAGCTCGTCGTGAAGTAGATGAGCATATCCGCGAAATCGGTGAGGAAACGACATTTGAAATAGGTGTACACGGACTTCATCCTGATTTAGTGAAAATCCTTGGTCGATTGAAATATCGTACAAGCTACGGTCAAAATGTGTTAAAACATTCAACTGAAGTAGCTTACCTATCAGGATTACTTGCTTCAGAGCTAGGTGTGGACGAACATCTTGCAAGACGTGCTGGATTATTACACGATATTGGTAAAGCCATTGATCATGAGGTAGAAGGAAGCCATGTTGAAATTGGTAAGGAGCTCGCTATAAAATATAAAGAGCATGAGACCGTTATTAATGCGATTGCTTCTCATCATGGTGACGAAGAGGCTACATCCGTTATATCTGTGTTAGTTGCAGCGGCTGATGCATTATCTGCTGCTAGGCCAGGAGCTCGTAGCGAAACGCTCGAGAACTATATTAAACGTCTCGAAAAACTTGAGGAAATATCCGAATCCTTTACAGGTGTTGAAAAATCATTTGCAATCCAGGCGGGACGTGAGATTCGTATAATGGTGAAACCTGATGAAATTAGTGATGCGGAATCAATTAGAATCGCCCGAGACATTCGTAAACAAATTGAGGGTGAGTTAGATTTCCCAGGTCATATAAAAGTTACAGTCATTCGTGAAACAAGAGCAGTAGAATATGCTAAATAAAGCGGACATTATGTTCCGCTTTATTTTTTTAGTTTCTACAATGGAATAGAGAAAGGATTGAGTATATGAAGATTTTATTTATCGGTGATGTTGTAGGTTCACCAGGACGTGAGATGGTAAAAAAATATTTACCCAAATTAAAAGAAAAGCATCGACCGAATATCACGATTATAAATGGTGAGAATGCTGCAAGTGGAAAAGGTATTACACAAAAAATTTATAAACAATTTCTTGAATGGGGCGCTCAAGTGATTACAATGGGTAACCATACATGGAATAAAAAAGAAATTTTTGATTTTATTGATGATGCCAACTATTTAATTCGACCAGCAAATTTCCCAGAAGGTACTCCTGGAAAAGGCATTGTTTATGTCACATTTAATCAAAAAGAAATCGCTGTTATTAATTTACAAGGTAGAACTTTTTTAGAACCGAATGATGATCCTTTTCGTAAAGCTGATGAATTAATCGAAGAAGCACGTAAACGAACTCATTTAATTTTTATAGATTTCCATGCTGAGACTACAAGTGAAAAGCAGGCAATGGGCTGGTATGTAGACGGACGCGTGAGTGCAGTTGTTGGGACCCATACACATACGCAAACCGCAGATGAACGTATTTTACCAAAAGGAACAGCTTATTTAACTGACGCAGGTATGACTGGACCTTATGATTCCATTTTAGGTGTCAAAACCGAAGCCGTATTAAAAAAATTCCTAACAAATTTACCCGTACGTTTTGAAGTTGATGAAAAAGGGGATAATCAACTAAATGGATTTTTAGTGACGATTGATGATGATAGCGGTAAAGCAACAAAAGCGGAAAGAATTATAATCAATCGTGATCATCCGTTCTTTACATAAAAGTCTTATTTAAAGGAATTTATGTATTGATTGTAATAACGTAGCAGCTTCACGAATATACTAGCAATGGAATTCTGATTAGTCATTGGAGGAGGAAGCAGAAATGGACATATTAAAAGTATCGGCTAAATCTAATCCTAATTCAGTAGCAGGGGCACTTGCAAACGTATTGCGTGAGAAAGGCTCTGCAGAAATACAAGCTATTGGAGCTGGTGCATTAAACCAATCTGTAAAAGCAGTAGCGATTGCAAGAGGGTTTGTAGCACCTAGTGGAGTGGATTTAATTTGTATCCCAGCATTTACCGACATTATGATTGAAGAAGAAGAAAGAACCGCTATCAAATTAATAGTTGAACCAAGATAGTCAAAGCCGTGATTGAGAAATCAATCACGGCTTTTTTTAATGCATAAATTCATCTGTTGTGTAATTAAGTGTGAAGGCTTATACTGTATGATGTATGTTTATTTGAGTAAAAGTAAAATGTTGTTAAAGGAATCATGACACTTTACATATTATATTTAACTGTATTGATGTAGAAAGTTATTGTAAAAGAAAATTATACAAGATGATCGTTCATTTATAAAATGAATAATATTATGGTAGAGGTGACGAAAGTGGAGTTATATTCAAGAGACGAAGTACTGGATGAGGCAAAAAAATTAGCTAATATGGTAGCACATACAGATGAAATTGAACGTTTTAAAGAAGTGGAAGCTAAAATTAATAGTAATAAGAAAGTTCAATCCCTAATCAACCAGATTAAAGCTATGCAAAAACAGGCTGTTAATTTACAAGCATACCAAAAAACAGAAGCTTTAAAAAAAGTAGAAGCAGAAATTGATAGGCTTCAAGAAGAGATTGACGAGATCCCTGTCGTTCAAGAATTTAAAGAAATTCAAATTGTTGTAAACGATGTTCTGCAATTGATTACAGGGACGATTGCCCGAGAAGTTACTGAACGCATCATTAAATCAACTGGTGGAAATGTATTATCTGGGGAAACTGGCTCGAAAGTTAGAAGTAACTCATCTTCATGTGGTAACTAAGTGTTCATATACATCCTTCTTTGTATCTTTTTTGTTTAAAGACATTCACCTATAAATGATTGTTGCATAGAATGTCTGTGACAACAGAGGAGGTATGTATCATGACATTTTTAAATCATGAATATAGAGAGATCATTACAAAAGCAATTTGTGGTAAGGGGCAAAAGTTGTCAAAAGAACACAAAACGGTGTCTTTGACGAAACAGCCTTCCAGTATTTTAGGCTGCTGGATCATTAATCATTCATATCATGCAAAAAAGAAATCGGACCATGAAATCGTTGTAAATGGAAGTTATGACGTCAATATTTGG
>DVIO01000086.1 GCA_018711205.1 Candidatus Avamphibacillus intestinigallinarum
AAACCAACCAAAACAAAAAGCAAAACAGGGAAACAAACAAAAAAATAAACAACATAAAAACCAAAAAGCAAAACAACATCATGAAGCTCCAAAACAACAAAACAAAAAACAAGAAACACCTTCAGAAATTGTATATCACTCCACATTAACTGTGAGTGAATTAGCTGAAAAATTAAATAAGGATTCATCTGAAATCATTAAAAAGTTAATGTTTTTAGGTGTAATGGCAACTATTAATCAGGATTTAGATGATGACGCTGTGGAGCTTATCTGTAGTGAATATGATGTAGAAGTACGCAAAGAGGTTATCCTCGAAGATACGGACTTTGAAAAATATCTTACAGAAGATAAAACAGAAGATTTAGAAGAGCGTCCAGCAGTTGTTACGATTATGGGGCATGTTGACCACGGTAAGACAACTTTACTGGATTCAATTAGAGAGGCAAAAGTAACAGCGGGTGAAGCAGGTGGCATCACACAGCATATTGGTGCTTACCAAGTAACTAGTAATGGTAAAAAGATCACATTTCTTGATACCCCAGGTCACGCTGCTTTTACAAGTATGAGATCACGTGGTGCACAAGTAACAGATATCGCCATCCTAGTTGTTGCTGCAGATGATGGGGTTATGCCGCAAACAGTTGAAGCGATTAACCATGCTAAGGCTGCTGAAGTTCCAATCATCGTAGCAGTGAATAAAATGGATAAAGAAACCGCAAATCCAGACCGAGTCATGCAAGAGTTGACTGAATATGAACTTGTATCAGAGGACTGGGGTGGAGATACGATCTTTGTTAATTTATCTGCTTTAAAACATGATGGTATTGACAGCTTATTAGAAATGATTTTACTTGTTGCAGAAGTTGAAGAATTAAAAGCAAATCCGGACAAACCTGCTTTCGGTTCAGTGATTGATGCACAATTAGATAAAGGTAAGGGATCAGTTGCGAGCCTACTCGTTCAAGACGGAACATTACATGTAGGTGATTCACTTGTTGTAGGTAGTACATTTGGCCGAGTACGTGCAATGGTTGATGATCTTGGCAAACGTGTAAAAACAGCTGAACCTTCAAAACCTGTAGAAATTACAGGGTTAAATGGTGTTCCACAAGCTGGCGACCAATTCTTAGTATTTAAAGATGAGAAAAAAGCACGTCAAATTGGGGAAGCGCGTCAACAGCAATTCATTTTAGAAAATCGTTCTGAACAAACTAAAGTTAGTCTTGACGATTTATTTGAACATATAAAAGAAGGCGAAATGAAAGAAATCAATGTGATTATTAAAGCTGATGTTCAAGGATCTGCTGAAGCACTTGCATCTTCACTTAAAAAAATTGATGTAGAAGGCGTAAAAATCAAGATTATTCATGCAGGTGTTGGGGCAATTAAAGAATCAGACGTTATTTTAGCCTCAGCTTCTAATGCCATAATTATCGGCTTTAATGTTCGTCCAGATGCAAATGCGAAAAAAGCAGCCGAAAGTGAAAAAGTTGATTTACGTCTCCATCGTGTTATTTATAAAGCGATTGAGGAAATTGAAGCAGCTATGAAAGGATTACTTGATCCAGAATATGAAGAACAAGTTATCGGTCAAGCTGAAGTACGAGAAACCTTTAAAGTTTCAAAAATTGGTACAATTGCAGGTAGCTATGTAACAGATGGCAAAATTACACGTGACTCTGGTATACGACTAATCCGTAACGGTATTGTACAATTTGAAGGTGAGATTGAAGCCTTGAAACGTTTTAAAGACGATGCAAAAGAAGTCGCTCAAGGTTATGAGTGTGGTATCACGATTAAAAATTATAATGATATTAAAGATGGCGATATCATTGAAGCGTTTGAAATGGTTGAGATCGAAAGAACATGATTTTATATGTTGAAGTAGAATGCAAATTATATGAAGGTGCCTCTTTAAAAACAAAGAGGTCCATCCTGAAAAGAAATATGCATATGCTACAGAAGGATTTTAACATCGCCATTTCTGAATTGGATTACCATGATTTATGGCAAAGAACCAAATTAGGGATTGTCACAATTTCTAATGAGAGATCTCATCTTGATCAAATGAGTGAAAGAATACTTGAAAAGATTGATTCGGTACCGGAATGGGAAAGGATTTCCACCCACATCGAACATTTATAATCATAATGGAATTCGAATATAGATTCATTAAATGAGGTGCTAGCATTGAGTCAATTGCGTGCAAATCGAGTAGCAGAGCAAATGAAAAAAGAGCTTGGTGATATCATTACAACTAAAATCAAAGATCCAAGAGTTGGATTTGTAACAGTTACTGATGTAGAAGTTACTGGTGACTTACAACAAGCAAGTGTGTATGTTTCAGTTTTAGGTGATGAGGATAAAAAAAGAGAAAGCTTACTTGGCCTAGCAAAAGCAAAAGGATTTATCCGTTCAGAAATTGGAAAGCGTATTCGTTTACGTAAAACACCTGAACTTACCTTTGCCTTTGATGAAGCATTGGAGCATGGAAACCATATAGAAGCAATTCTAAGAGATTTAAATAAATAACCTATAAATCTGGCGCGTTATGTTAGCGGGCCAGATTTCCATCTTTTAAATCAAAAGAAGGTATTTTGGAGGAACATGATTGATGAATGGAATATTACCCCTTTGGAAACCAAAAGGACTTACTTCTCACGATTGTGTAATGCGAATCAGAAGAATATTTAAAATGAAAAAAGTAGGTCATACAGGGACACTTGATCCAGATGCAGAAGGTGTTTTACCGATTTGTTTAGGAGAGGCAACAAAAATTGTTCCTTTTCTAGTGGATACACATAAAACATATATAGCGAAAGTGACATTAGGTGCGTCAACTGAAACAGAAGATGCTACTGGTAAAGTCGTCCAACAAAAAGAGATTCACTCATTGCCAAGTCATATGACTGTACAGCATGTTTTAAATCAATTTACAGGAGAAATCACACAAGTTCCGCCTATGTATTCAGCAGTCAAAGTAAATGGAAAAAAATTATATGAATATGCTAGGAAAGGTGAATATGTCAATCGTCCAACGAGACATGTCAATATATATGAATTAGAATTGATAGATGAGGATTGGCAAGAACCTAATTCATTTGGCATTAAAATTATCTGTAGTAAAGGTACATATATTCGAACGTTATGTGTCGATATTGGACAGGCTTTAGGATATCCAGCACATATGTCAGCTTTGACTCGAAGCCAAACAGGTGATTTTACAAAGGAAATGTGCGTCACACTTGAAGAATTAGAAAAACATTCTAATAAGGAACAATTTTTATATCCGTTATTGTCCGGTCTGACACATTTAAATGCTTTTGAAGTAGACAAAGAGATGAGTAAAAAGGTTTCTTATGGTCAAAAGCTACCTAGACCAAAAGATTTTAAAGAAAACATTCCGTATGTTCTCACATATCAAAAGCGATTACTCGCTATTTATCAGACCCATCCGGAAAACGAAGAAGAAATTAAACCTATTAGAGTATTTAATGAATGATTGGAATGTAGGTGAAGACTACAATGAAAATATACGAATTAAATGATCATGATGATATATCACATATGATGTCAAACGTGCCTAAAGCAGTAGCGGCTATTGGTTTCTTTGATGGCGTACATCTTGGTCATCAAGCCTTAATTAAACGAGCTGTTGACTATGCTAAAGAACATGATGTTGAGAGTGCAGTGGTTACTTTTTATCCACATCCGTCTGTTGTCCTGAATCCAGATAATAAAGATATTCAATATATTACACCAACCCAGGAAAAAGAAAAATTAATTGAACAAATGGGCATCGATCGTTTATATATTATTTCCTTTACAAGATCATTGGCTAGACTATCTCCTGAGGAATTTATTAACCGCTTTATGATTGGGTTAAATATTAAACACCTCATTGCTGGTTTTGATTTTTCATTTGGCTATAAAGGGGCAGCAAACATGAAAAATATCCATCAATATGTCCATGATCGATTTACATATGAAACTGTTGGTAAAATAGAATTAGCCGATGAGAAAGTTAGTTCGACACGCATTAGAAGTCTGCTTGCAAAAGGTGATGTAGAAGCAGTTGAAACTTTACTAAATCGGCCATTTGTAACAACAGGTACTGTTATACATGGTTTTCAAAGAGGTGGTAGCGAGCTTGGATATCCAACAGCCAATATTGAGTTAGATTCAGAAGCTTTACTACCTAAAACGGGTGTATATGGTGTTAAGATTCGATATGATGAAGCGATTTATTATGGAATGGCAAGTCTTGGATTTAATCCAACCTTCAAAGACAACCCATTCGATTTAAAGTTTGAAGTTCATATTTTTGACTTCAATGGTGATTTATATGGTAAAACTTTGGATGTTGAGTGGAAGACATATATTCGTGATGAATATAAATTTGATAATGTCGAAACATTAATGGCACAGCTTGAAAAGGATGAACAAACTGTTAGATCTTATTTCAATTTAAATAAATAAGTTTTTACTTGAATAAATTATTTAGAAGATGTATGATAATTAAGATGAACCTTCTCGTGGCAAGACGATACTCCGACGTTTGCTAGGAGAGTGGGGGATTATACTTATTATTATAGGAGGTGAACATGATGGCAATTGCAAAAGAGCGTAAAAATGAAATCATCAATGAATACAAAATTCATGATAAAGACACAGGTTCTCCAGAAGTACAAATTGCTGTATTAACGGAAGAAATCAATACTTTAAACAATCATTTACGTGAACATAAGAAAGACCATCATTCACGTCGTGGATTACTTAAAATGGTTGGTAAACGTCGTAACTTACTAAACTACTTACGTAATAAAGATGTTATCCGCTACCGTGATTTAATTCAAAAACTTGGATTACGTCGCTAAGCGTATAGAAAGCAGGAGAAATCCTGCTTTTTTTACATTTACAGATATTTTAAATTTTAATAGGATTGAACAGTATATTGAAAGGAGATAGATAAAATGACAATAGAAAAAAGAGTATTTTCTACTGAAATTGCTGGAAAGCCATTTGTCGTTGAAACAGGCGAATATGCTAAACAAGCAAATGGTGCTGTCATGGTTCAATATGGTGATACGTCTGTACTTTGTGTTGCAACGGCTTCTAAGGAACCGAAAGACTTGCCATTTTTCCCGCTTACAGTGAATTATGAAGAGAAGCTATATGCAGTTGGAAAAATTCCAGGAGGTTTTATTAAACGAGAAGGCCGTCCGAGCGAAAAGGCGACATTAACTTCTAGAATGATTGACCGACCTATACGTCCGCTATTTCCTGACGGATTTAGAAATGAAGTACAAGTCATTAGTACAGTCATGAGTGTAGATCAAGATTGCTCATCTGAAATTGCTGCGATGATTGGATCTTCAATTGCACTAAGTATTTCTGATATTCCTTTTGAGCAACCAATTGCAGGTGTTCATGTTGGACGTATCAATGGTGAATTTGTTATAAATCCTTCTATCGAACAAGAAGCTGAGAGTGATTTAGGTCTTACCGTCGCAGGAACAAAAGATGCGGTCAATATGGTAGAAGCAGAAGCTAATGAATTAGCAGAAGACATAATGTTAGAAGCGATTATGTTTGGGCATGCGGAAATTGCTCGTCTTGTTACATTCCAAGAAGAAATTGTTGCCGCAGTCGGTGTTGAGAAAAGTGAAGTGGTTTTACCAGAAGTTCATCAAGATTTAGTTTCAGAAATTGAAACGTCTGCAAAAGCTAAATTAATTGAAGCGATTCAAGTAAAAGAAAAGCATGCACGTGACAAAGCAATTTCTGCGGTTAAAGATGAAGTATTAGTGAACTATGAAGAAGACGAAGAAGCACATCATGAAGTGTCACACATTTTAGAAACGATTGTAAAAGAAGAAGTGCGACGATTAATTACGCAAGAAAAAATTCGTCCAGATGGAAGAAGTCCTGAAGAAATTCGTCCATTGTCTTCACGTGTGCATATTTTGCCAAGAACTCATGGTTCAGGCTTATTTACACGAGGGCAAACACAAGTATTAAGTGTATGTACGTTAGGGGCTTTAGGAGATGTACAAATTCTAGATGGATTAGATTTAGAAGAATCAAAACGTTTTATGCATCATTATAATTTCCCACGTTACAGTGTAGGAGAAACTGGACCAATTCGAGCACCTGGTAGACGTGAAATTGGTCACGGTGCATTGGGTGAGAAGGCGTTAGAGAAAGTCATCCCATCAGAAACAGAGTTTCCTTATACCATTCGTTTAGTATCTGAAGTGCTAGAATCAAACGGCTCTTCTTCTCAAGCAAGTATTTGTGCGAGTACACTTGCTATGATGGATGCTGGAGTACCATTAAAAGCACCAGTTGCTGGTATTGCGATGGGACTTATTAAAACTGGAGAAGACTATTCAATTTTAACGGATATTCAAGGTATGGAAGATGCACTTGGTGATATGGACTTTAAAGTTGCTGGAACTGAGCAAGGTATTACAGCACTTCAAATGGATATTAAAATTGACGGACTTGATCAAAATATTCTAAAAGAAGCATTAGCTCAAGCGAAAACGGGTAGAATGCAAATCTTAGATTCGATGCTTGCTACAATTGATAAACCGAGCGAAACGTTATCTGAATATGCACCGAAAATATTAATTATGAATATTAATCCAGATAAAATTCGCGATGTCATTGGACCAAGTGGTAAACAAATTAATAAAATCATTGATGAGACTGGTGTTAAAGTAGATATTGAACAAGATGGTACAGTATTTATCGCATCTTCAGATCAAGAAATGAATGATAAAGCGAAGCGTATTATTGAGGACATTGTACGCGAAGTTCAAGTAGACGAAATTTACTTAGGCAAAGTAAAACGTATTGAAAAATTCGGTGCTTTTGTAGAGCTTTATAAAGGTAAAGATGGTTTACTTCATATTTCTGAAATTCAAGAAGAACGTACCAATAAAGTAGAAGACGTTCTCTCAATTGGTGATGAAATTATGGTTAAAGTTAAAGAAGTTGATCGTCAAGGTCGAGTGAATTTAACAAGAAAAGAGTTATTAAAAGAAGAAAAAGAAAAAAATAAATAAATGAAATGAAAGAAGCTGCTTGTCAGTTTCTTTTTTATTTTTACATAAATTCAATATGCCTCTCATACTTTACATTGAGAGGAGCGATTGGATGAAGTTCAAGAAAATAAGGAAACTCATATTACTTATAGGATTCGGCCTACTTGTTGCCGTCTTATCTAAGTATGGACTGACATATGTACAATATGATATTCATTCCTTCTCTACTAAGGCTATTGAAGCGACAAGTGATCATAATGAATTATATAAAGAAATCAACAAGAAAGCAGATGATTATTATGTTGCTCCTAAAAATGCGCATATAGACAAGGTTTGGAAGAAAACCCCGGGTCTTACGGGACGCAAGGTAAATGTTTTAAAATCCTATCAAAAAATGAAGAAGAAAGATACATTTGACAAAGAGAAATTAGTCTATGATCGTATTCCTCCAAAAGTAACGTTAGAAGATTTGCCTGCAGCACCTATTTATCGAGGCCATCCTAATAAACAAGCCGTATCCTTTTTAATTAATGTATCATGGGGAGAAGAACATATTCCAGATATGTTAAAAACATTGGAAAAGCATAACGTACAAGCGACATTTTTTATTGAAGGAAAATGGGCTAGAAAGCATAAAGATTATGCCAAAATGATTGCAGAAAAAGGACATACAATTGGTAATCATGCTTTTGATCATCCAGATATGGCTAATTTATCGCAAGAGTCAGCTAAAAAACAAATCCGTCAAACAAACGATATATTGGAATCGTTGACTGATCAAAAGCCAAAATGGTTTGCGCCGCCTAGCGGTAGCTTCAATCATGAAACCGTTAAAATCGCTGCTGCTGAAAATATGGAAACCATTTTATGGACTGTAGATACAATTGATTGGAAAAAGCCTTCTACAACTGTTATGAATCAGCGTGTAAAGGAAAAGCTTCATCCAGGTGCGACAATTCTAATGCATCCGACTCCAGTTGTAAAGAAAGGTCTAGATGAAATGATTCGGAATGTTAAGAAGCAGCATTTATCAATTGTTACAATTGATACATTATTACAGGAAGAATAAATCAATGGGAGGCTGTCATGCGGTACAAAGAAATAGGTGGTAAGGAAATTATCGATATCCGTTATGGTAAAAGATATGGGATGTTAAGTCAGACAGATTTAGAAATTGATCCACATACAGGAGAAATAGCATCGTTAATTATTCCAAGCTATAAATGGTTTGGCTTTAAAAAAGACGAAGAGGAAACAAAAATTTTATGGTCTGAAATAGAAACAATTGGCACAGATATGATACTGATTAACAATGAAGAATCCTAAGACATATGGCTATAAGCCATATGTCTTTTTTTATGGTTTTTGAAAACCCTCGGCTATGCCGGGGGTTCTGAAGAGCTTCTAGCGTGGTATCAAAAAAAGCCTCACTTCATGGTAAGATATGGTTGGTTTCCCGACCACCAAGTCTCGCCATAGAAGGAGGCATGTCCAATGATGGACAAGAATAGTTTAGCACATACACAATGGAGATGTAAGTATCACCTTGTTTTCGCACCAAAATATCGAAGACAAATCATATATGGAAAATATAAAAGAAGTATAGGAGAAATAATAAGAGAGCTTTGTGAAAGAAAGAATGTTGAAATACAGGAAGCAAATGCATGCAAGGACCATATTCATATGTTGGTTAGCATACCACCAAAGCTAAGTGTATCTCAATTTATGGGATATTTGAAAGGTAAAAGTAGTTTAATGATTTTTGATCGTCACGCTAATTTAAAGTATAGATATGGTAATCGTAAGTTTTGGTGTAGAGGATACTTTGTAGATACAGTGGGAAGAAATAAAAATCAAATTCAAGAATATATAAGGAATCAGCTCAGAGAGGACTATATGAGCGATCAGTTAACTTTATTCGAAGAATATGACCCTTTCACAGGGCAGAAAAATAAAAAGAAATAAGTGATTCTTTTAGAATCAGCGAGTGAGTGTGGTGCAAAAGGGAAGACCATTCAGAGGGCCTTTCAGGCCGAGGCCGGTAACAAAGGCTTTCAGCCGCAGAGCAAACCACCAGTTCACACTGGTGGTTTTGATTA
>DVIO01000087.1 GCA_018711205.1 Candidatus Avamphibacillus intestinigallinarum
TGCTCTTTCGATTGTTAATTTAACTTTCGAAAGAGCAGGTGCTAAAAAACCATTCGATGTTGAATTAACAAGAGCTGATATTCCGATTGAAACCGTTTATCCTGAAATTGAAAAAACGAACGGTAAAAAGACAGGTGTTTTAAAGCTTACTTCATTCTCAGAAAATACTGCAGACGATTTTAAAGACGAACTAGATAAAATGGAAGAAAAAAATATAGATGGCTTGGTTATTGATGTACGTGGAAATCCAGGTGGCTTATTAGATTCTGTAGACGATATCTTGAAGGAATTGATTCCGAAAGACAAACCTTATTTACAAATTGAAGATCGTAATGGTAAAAAGGAAAAACGTTATTCAGAAATTGAGGAGAAAAAACCATATCCAATTACAGTGTTGACGGATGAAGGAAGTGCTTCGGCTTCAGAAATACTTGCGGTCGCACTTAAGGAAACGGGCTATCAAACAGTCGGTACGAAAAGTTATGGTAAAGGATCAGTCCAACAAGCTGTCCCATTAGATGATAAAAGTCGTATGAAATTAACCTTATTTAAATGGTTGTCACCAAACGGTAAATCAATCAATAAAAAAGGAATTAAGCCTTCTGTAAAAGTGAAACAGCCAGCTTATTATTACGCACACCCTGTGCAAATTGATAAACCATTGAAATACGATCAAGTCAGTGATGATGTGGAAAATATTCAGATCATGTTACATGGACTAGGTTATAAACTTGATAGACAAGATGGTTATTATGATAAGCAAACTGAAAAAGCTGTCAAAGCTTTCCAAAAAGAGCAGTCATTAAAACAAACTGGTATTGTAAATAAAGAAACCGGTGCAGCAATTGAGACAGAAGTTTTAAAACATGTGCGTGATGGTAAAGATGATAAGCAATTAGCGGCAGGCATAAAAGCTCTATATTAACTAAGAAAACCCGTAGTTACTAAGAAAACTATGGGTTTTCTTAATTGTGTACACAAAAGGTTTTTATGATAAAATAAAAGCAATATCGTCATCCTGGAAGGAGACAAATTGAATGATAGAAACATGGCTTTTAGAAATTGCAAAAGGTATAGGTAAGATGTTTTTAAATCCAATGTTATACTGGGCATTGTTTCTCGTTGTGATCTCAGGTTCATTACGGATTTATAAAGAACGTCATCAATTTAATACAAAGGTAAAAGACTTATTTACAGAATGGAAAGGGACTTTTCCATTTGTACTGTTAAGCTTTGTGATTCTGTCCCTCATCACGGTAGGGGCGGGAATGGTCCTTTCGTATGAAACGATTTTAATATTAAATATCGTAGTTATATTACTGAGTTTAACAACAAGATTCACATTGCTATCAGCAGCTTATTCTGTAGGCATTACGTATATTATTTTATATTTTCTACCTTATATTTATCAAAATGATACATATTTTCAGGACACGAACTTTCAAGGCTTAGCTATATTGCTTGGATTGTTGTTAGTAGCTGAAGCAGTGCTACTATTCCGTGTGAAGCAAGATGACATGTTTGCTGAACTAGAGAAGACAAAACGCGGGAAATGGGTTGGGATTCAGCATTTAAAGAAAATGAGTATCCTTCCATTATTCATCCTTATTCCTATTGGAACTATTGAACCATTTGCTTCCTATTGGCCATATGTCACAATTGGCGGAACAACTTTTGGACTGTTTTTACTTCCGATGTGTATTGGTTTCGATTATCGGGTTAAAAGCTCACGACCTATGATTGCTAAAAAAACACTTGCACAGTCGACACTTTGGATCGGTATTCTTACACTTGGACTCGCTATTGGAAGTATATATCTCGAAGTTTTATCACTTGTTGCCGTATGTCTGGCATTTTTATTAAAAGAATGGATGCATTATTCATTCCGAATGAAAGAGAATAAAGGAAAACATTTCTTTAGCAACTTAGATGAAGGCTTACAAATATTAACGATTTTACCGCACTCTCCTGCAGAAAGATTTGAGCTCATTCCGGGTGAAATCGTCATTAAGGTGAATGGTAAACGTATTTACAATGAAGAGGATTTATATGAGTCACTGGAAAAAACAGGCTCATATTGCAAAATAGAAGTGCTTGATTTGGATAAAGAAAAACGTGTTGTCCAAGGTGCTTTATATGAAGGGGAGCATTTCCGTTTAGGCATTATTTTTGTGACAGAACCGTATGACACGGTAAAGCGTGATCTTCAAAAAGAAGATGGAGAGCAGACAGCGATAGCGTTAGAATAACGAGTGGGCGATAGCAGCCGCTCGTTTTTCTGTATAAGATGGTGTATGATTAGAATGTTTGTTCGCTAAGTGTTACAATGAAAATATTCTATGTTATAAAATTATGTTAAGTATAATAGATCATATTTTAGAAATGGGAGCGTTGCCTTGTGACGAATCAATTTGAGATAGTTTCCAATTATGAGCCGGCTGGGGATCAACCACAGGCAATTGAAAAACTTGTTGAAAAAATATTACAAGGTCAAAGACATCAAACATTACTTGGTGCAACGGGGACCGGTAAAACATTTACCGTTTCAAATGTTGTAAAAGAAATCAATCGACCGACACTTGTAATTGCGCATAATAAAACGTTAGCAGGACAATTATATAGTGAATTTAAAGAGTTCTTCCCTAATAATGCGGTTGAATATTTTGTGAGTTATTATGATTATTATCAACCTGAGGCGTATGTACCGTCATCAGATACATTTATCGAAAAAGATGCCAGTATTAACGATGAAATTGATAAATTGCGTCACTCTGCTACTTCGGCATTATTTGAACGTAATGATGTATTAATTGTCGCCAGTGTCTCGTGTATTTATGGTTTAGGTTCACCAGAAGAATATAAAGCACAAGTGCTTTCTTTACGTGTTGATATGGAAAAAGAACGTGATCAACTGTTAAGAGAATTGGTTGATATTCAATATGCACGTAATGACATCGACTTTCAACGGGGTACATTCCGGGTACGTGGTGACTCAGTTGAAATCATTCCTGCCTCTCGTGAAGAGCATTGTATTCGCATTGAATTCTTTGGTGATGAAATCGACCGTATTCGTGAAGTCGATGCGTTAACTGGAGAAATCATTGGGGATCGTCAACATGTCGCGATCTTCCCGGCATCTCACTTCGTTACTCGAGAGGATAAAATGAAGAAAGCCATTGAAAATATTAAACTTGAATTAGCGGACCGTTTAAAGGCATTACGTGATGAAGATAAGCTACTCGAAGCGCAACGTTTGGAACAACGCACACATTATGATTTAGAAATGATGGAAGAAATGGGTTTTTGTTCAGGCATTGAAAACTATTCACGTCATTTAACATTACGCGAAGCTGGTGCAACACCCTATACTTTAATGGATTTCTTTCCAGAAGATTATCTCGTGGTGATTGATGAATCGCATGTCTCGCTACCACAAATTCGTGGGATGTATAACGGTGATAGAGCTCGTAAACAAGTGCTTGTTGATCATGGATTTCGTCTACCATCTGCACTTGATAACCGTCCGTTGAAATTTGAAGAATTTGAAGAAAAGGCAAATCAATTCGTTTATGTATCTGCAACACCAGGTCCATACGAAATAGAGCATACAGATGAAATGGTTGAACAAATCATTCGGCCTACAGGCTTACTTGATCCGGAAATTGAAATACGTCCAATTAAAGGGCAAATTGATGATTTAATCGGTGAGATTCATGCAAGAATTGAAAAAGATGAGCGTGTACTTGTTACCACGTTGACGAAGAAAATGTCTGAGGACTTATCCGATTATTTGAAGGAAATTGGTCTTAAAGTCGCTTATTTACATTCTGAAATTAAAACATTAGAGCGGATTGAAATCATCCGTGATCTACGCGTTGGAACGTATGATGTGTTAATTGGGATCAACCTATTAAGGGAAGGTTTAGACATTCCAGAAGTTTCACTTGTTACCATTTTAGATGCGGATAAAGAAGGCTTCTTACGTTCTGAACGTTCATTGATTCAAACGATGGGACGAGCAGCTCGTAATGCAGGTGGACAAGTCATTATGTATGCTGATAGAATCACGAATTCTATGCAGGTTGCGATTGATGAAACAGAACGTCGTCGAAAAATCCAAATGGCATATAACGAAAAACATAATATAACGCCGAAAACCATTCATAAAGAAGTAAGAGATGTGATTCGAGCAACTGTACAATCTGAAGAAGACGATACGAAAACAACTAAAACAAAATCACTTGCAGCATTATCTAAACCAGAGCGCAAAAAAGTGATTACTAAAATGGAAAAAGAAATGCGAGAAGCAGCAAAAGCGCTTGACTTTGAACGTGCAGCGGAATTACGTGACATTGTCTTGGAATTGAAAGCGGAAGGATGATCGATCTATGGAAGGGAAAACGATCCGGATTCAAGGTGCCAGAGCACATAATTTAAAAAGTGTGGATATCGAAATACCAAAGAATAAATTAGTCGTCGTAACAGGTCTATCAGGCTCAGGGAAATCCTCACTTGCTTTTGATACGATATATGCGGAGGGACAGCGACGTTATGTAGAGTCGTTGTCTGCTTATGCACGACAATTTTTAGGACAAATGGACAAGCCAGATGTCGATGTAATCGAAGGACTTTCACCAGCGATTTCCATCGATCAAAAAACAACAAGTCGAAATCCTCGTTCAACTGTTGGTACAGTAACAGAGATTTCGGATTATTTACGTTTATTATTTGCTAGAATTGGTCGTCCAACATGTCCGAAACACGGAATTGAAATTAGCTCGCAAACTGTGCAACAAATGGTTGACCGTTTAATGGAATTCGAAGAACGTACGAAAATGCAAATTCTAGCACCCGTTGTTTCAGGGAAAAAGGGTGCGCATGTTAAAGTACTAGAAAATCTTCGTAAAGAAGGCTTCGTCAGAATCCGTGTTGATGGAGAGATGCGAGAAGTGAGCGAAGATATTACATTAGAGAAGAATAAAAAACATTCGATTGAAGTTGTAATAGACAGAATCGTCATCAAAGAAGGGATTGAAAGTCGACTCAGTGACTCAATTGAAACGGCATTAGATCTTGGCGATGGGAAAATTATAGTTGATGTCATCGGAAAAGAAGAATTAATCTTCAGTGCAAATCATGCTTGTCCGATTTGTGGATTCTCAATCGAAGAGTTAGAGCCACGCTTATTTTCATTCAACTCACCATTCGGTGCTTGTCCAACATGTGATGGACTTGGGACGAAATTAGAAGTGGATTTAGACTTAGTTATTCCCGATTGGAGTTTAACGTTAAATGAGCATGCCATCGCAGCATGGGAACCAATTAGCTCTCAATATTACCCGCAGTTATTAAAGAGTGTTTGTGCGCATTATGGTATCGATATGGATACACCTGTACGTGATTTGCCGGAGGAGCAAATGGACAGAATCTTATACGGTAGTGGTAAGGATATCATTCATTTCCACTATGTGAATGATTATGGTAAAGAGCGGGATTATCGTGTTGAATTTGAAGGCGTCCTAAAAAATATTGAACGACGCTATAAAGAAACCAGTTCGGATTTTACAAGAGAAACATTGGATAAGTATATGACCCATAAAGCCTGTCCAACGTGTAAAGGTTTTCGCTTGAATAAAGAGGCACGAGCTGTTTTAATCAATGGTTTGCATATTGGAAATGTAAGTGATTTTTCGATTTCCGATGCGAAAGAATTTATGGAAACCGTGCAATTAACAGAAAAAGAAGCGCAAATTGCTCAATTGGTCTTAAAAGAAATCGGAGATCGCTTAGCGTTTCTTGAAAATGTCGGCTTAAATTATTTAACGTTATCACGGTCGGCGGGGACATTATCAGGCGGTGAGGCACAGAGAATTCGTCTCGCTACCCAAATCGGTTCTGCCTTAACTGGTGTATTATATGTGTTAGACGAACCTTCAATAGGACTACATCAACGTGATAATAATCGTTTGTTGCAAACTTTAAAAGGGATGAGAAACCTAGACAATACGTTAATTGTTGTAGAGCATGATGAGGACACGATGTTAGAAGCAGATTGGTTAATTGATATTGGACCCGGTGCAGGTGAACATGGTGGCGAAATTGTTGCTGATGGAACACCTGAACATGTCATGACGGTAAAAGAATCACTGACAGGACAATATTTAGCTGGTGAACAGTTTATTCCACTTCCATCCGAAAGACGAAAACCATCTGATAAGCAAATTAAGATTCAAGGCGCAAAAGAAAACAACTTAAAAAATGTGAATGTTGATATTCCGATTGGGCTTATGAATGTCGTAACCGGTGTATCTGGTTCCGGAAAAAGTACATTAGTCAATGAGATTTTATATAAAACTTTAGCAAAAGAGCTGAATAAAGCTAAAGTGAAACCAGGGGCCCATCGTAAAATATCTGGTCTAGAATATATCGAAAAAGTTGTCGATATTGATCAGTCACCAATTGGAAGAACACCGCGTTCTAATCCAGCAACCTATACAGGTGTGTTTGATGATATTAGAGAAGTGTTTGCCTCTACAAATGAAGCGAAAGTACGAGGCTATAAAAAAGGGCGCTTTAGCTTTAACGTAAAAGGTGGGCGCTGTGAAGCGTGTCGTGGTGACGGCATTATAAAAATCGAAATGCACTTTTTACCAGATGTTTATGTACCTTGTGAAGTATGTCATGGTAAACGCTATAATCGTGAAACATTAGAAGTGACGTATAAAGGTAAAAATATTGCAGATATTTTAGACATGCGTGTAGAAGAAGCATTGGAATTCTTTGAAAATATCCCGAAAATCAAACGAAAAATACAGACAATTGTAGATGTTGGCTTAGGTTATATTAAACTAGGGCAGTCTGCGACTACATTATCTGGTGGAGAAGCACAGCGTATGAAATTAGCGAGTGAACTGCATAAACGTTCTAATGGTAAATCATTTTATATATTAGATGAACCTACTACTGGTTTACATGTAGCTGATATTAAACGTTTATTACATGTTTTAGAACGACTTGTTGAAAATGGTGACACGGTTTTAATTATTGAGCATAACCTAGATGTAATTAAAACTGCTGACCATGTGATTGATATGGGACCTGAAGGTGGTCATGGTGGTGGAGAAGTCGTTGCTACGGGAACACCAGAAGAGATTGCTACGGTTGAAAAGTCGTATACAGGTCAGTATATTGCGCCAGTTCTAGAACGTGATCGTTTACGTATGGAAGCATTATTTCATAAAAACTAATACACCATCCAAAATCATTAGGCAGGCGCATTGATATGTTGCCTGCCTTTTCATCGTAAAAGACAAATATTTTGACTGATTTTTATCGTTCGGCTAATCTATATATTAGTAATGGGGGAATGAAAAATGATGAAACCAATTGATATAGAAGTTGTTCAAAAATGGCTTGATGATTTCACAGGAAAGAATGTCTATGTGCATGTCGAAACGACAAATGGCGCATACTCAAGTCATTTTGATGGTAAAGCATTTAATGTTGGGGCTTATGTCCGAAATGCAAAAGTTTCCTTCGAACAAGCAAAAATTGTCGAGGCAAATGGAAATTCATATCGAGTAGGCCTTAAAATAGAATTGGGTTGGATTTATTCTGAAGGTTTAACAGATTACGAGATATATGAAGAAGATAAATTATTGCTTGC
This sequence comes from Candidatus Avamphibacillus intestinigallinarum, assembly GCA_018711205.1. Lineage (GTDB taxonomy): Bacteria > Bacillota > Bacilli > Bacillales > Amphibacillaceae > Avamphibacillus > Avamphibacillus intestinigallinarum. The sequence continues at coordinate 7,667 of DVIO01000087.1, forward strand.
TGGTCATGATGAGCTAGGCCGATTAATGGTTGCTTTACAAATAAGTGAAACACCTTTCGAATAAAGGGGGAG
>DVIO01000088.1 GCA_018711205.1 Candidatus Avamphibacillus intestinigallinarum
TAGAAAACTGCTTTAGCCAAATGAATAACCTCCTTATATTTGCTTACATATTAAGGATATAAGCTGCAAGGAGGTTTATCCAATAGTCTTTTCCTATCATTATGATAGCCTACACCTATACATAGAACTGTCTAGATCAGATACTTCGCATACACGAAAAGAATAATGAATATCCACACAATATCAACAAAATGCCAATAATAAGAGAATATTTTAAACTTCTCCACGAATAAGTGATATGGAATGTGGATACCTTTAAGTTGGATCAATAAGATGATCATCCAACCACAACCAAACAATACGTGAGCGGCATGCAAGCCAACGAGTACATAATAAGAACTTAAAAATGAGCTCGTCGATATGCCGTACCCATCTGATAAGAAACCACTAAATTCATTGATTTCAAATACTAGGAAAACCACTGCCAATATCAATGTAATGATTAGCCAAGTAATCGTCTTTTGATCATGTGCCCGCTCGATGCCCTTTTCTGCGAGCATGACGGTGCCACTACTCGATAAAAGGAAAATCGACGACATGACGACTGTGACTACACTGAATAAATCTGAAGGAGCTGGTCCTTCTGAAGAAGGGGTAAAAATCAGATACGTAATAAATAATGTGAGAAACATGACAGCTTCAACACCGAGATAAATAAAGAAACCAAGCTTCTTGTCGGCGAATAAGTCTTTTTCATATTGACTCAAATTCATGACGTATACCTCCCCTTCTCATAATATTTATTCCGTTCATCAGTCAAGGCACGAATGATAAAGCAAACAAACACACCTGCTCCAGCAATAATAGCTGCAATAAACCAGTGGTAAATCATACAAATCCCAAACAGTCCGAGCATCATCGCGAGCACAAACGGTAGAATCGAATCTTTGGCAATCGGAGCTCTCCGATGTTCCTTAGTTGTTCTAATGGGTGTGCCTTGTTTCTTCGCTTCCCATAAAGGTTCCATATTATCCACAACAGGCATCGGGTCAAAGGTATTTTCTGGTGATGGTGAATCAACGGTCCATTCAAGTGTTCGACCATCCCATGGATCTGGACCAACTTTTTGATTTTGACGATGGGTTCGAAATAGATTCCAGAATAAGAATAGAATACTAATCCCCATTACAAACGCGCCAATCGTACTTAAAAAGTTCGTAAGGGTTAGTCCCTCACCAGCATTATACGTATACACTCTTCGCGGCATACCATTCATCCCCGTAATATGCATTGGGAAGAAAGTTAAGTGATAACCAATTAAAAACAACCAGAAATGCCATTTTCCAAGCGTTTCATTTAACTGTAAGCCTGTTATTTTTGGATAGTAATAATAGATTCCCGCAAACAGACCTAATATCGTCGATGCTAAAATAACGTAATGGAAATGCGCGACAACGAACTGTGAGTCATGGAATTGAAAGTCCGCCGCTGACACTGATAGCATCACACCGGTTACTCCACCCATTACAAATGATGGAATAAAACCGAGTGAGAATAACATCGGTGTTGTAAAGTGAATCGAGCCACCTCTTAACGTAAATAACCAGTTAAATATTTTTATCCCTGTTGGTACAGCAATCGTCATCGTCGTTAAAGCAAAGAATGTATTTAAGACGGGTCCTAGTCCGACTGTCAACATATGATGGGCCCAAACTGTAAATGACAAGAAGCCAATGAGCACAATCGATACGACCATTGCTGGATACCCAAATATGCGTTTTTTCGCGAATGTCGGAATAATATCTGAAAACAACCCGAATGCCGGAATCGCTAATATATACACCTCTGGGTGACCGAAAATCCAGAATAAATGCTGCCAATATACAGGGTCCCCGTCAGGTCCATTAAAGAATTTCGAGCCGAATAAGCGATCGAACATAAGTAGATATAGTCCGATTGATAACACGGCAAACGCAATTAAAATCATAAAAGATGTAATTAAGCTTGCCCAAGTGAAAAGAGGCATTCTCATAAATGTCATCCCTGGAGCACGGTGTCTAATAATCGTCACCATCAGGTTCAGGGCTGTTAAAATCGTTCCGATACCTGATATTTGCACACCGAAGACATAGTAATCTGTATTCACATCCGGTGTAAATAACGACGTCGATAAGGGAGCATAGCCTGTCCACCCAACAGAAGGGGCACTATTTAGAAAGAAAGCGAGATTAAAGACAACTGCCCCTGCAAAGAATAACCAGAAACCGACAGCGTTTAAGAACGGAAAGGCAAGATCCTTCGCCCCGATTTGAAGGGGCACTGCCACGTTCATAAGCCCTAATAGCATAGGCATCGCAACGAAGAAAATCATCATCGTCCCGTGAGTTGTGAAAACTTGATTGTATTTATCTGCCTGAAAGACCCAAAACTCATTTTGAGGCGCAATCAATTGCATTCTAATGAATAAAGCATCCATGCCTGCTCGTAAGAAGAAGACGAAACCAAACAACAGATATAATGTACCAATTTTGCGGTGATTGGTTGTCCTCATATAATCCCAAATAACCGGTAGCTTCTTTTGTTTTAACACAAAAAATGTAATGATTGCACCAATGACAATCGTGAAAACCCATGCTGCAATCACGTCTGATGGAATAAAATCAGAAAAGCCAAACAGCGAAATATTCATCTACTTTATACACTCCTTTCTTCATGATTGTTCAAGATATTTTTGATAGTTTTCTTTAGAAACAACCTTTACTTCAAATGTCATATCAGCATGGTTCGTTCCACAAAATTCAGCACATTTTCCTTGATAAGTCCCTTTTTCCGGATTTTTAATCACATAGGTTAACGTCTTATTAGGATACGTATCTACCTTACCGGCAAGCTCTGGCACCCAAAACGAATGGACGACATCTGCTGACTTAAGCTTCAGCACAATCGGTTCACTTTCTGGGATCACCAATTCATTGATTTCTTTTTTTCCGTTTGCATGTTTAAAATCCCACGCAAACTGTTTCGCTGTTACTTCTACTTTCGTTCCATTTTGATCTTTTGCGGCTTCTGTACTGGGAGATTGGTCGAGTGTAATGTTGACAGTTGGGATGGCTAAAATAATAAGTAAGATGATTGGTATGATGGTGTAGGTGAGTTCTAGTGTTTTATTTCCTGTATCTTCAGTTGCAACGTGTTCTGGTCGATTTTTCGTATGACGGTACTTCAGAACAAACCAAACGAACAATATAAATACAACAATTAGCACAATGAGCATAATCGCTAAACTAAACCAAATTAAATAGGCTTGTTCTTTTCCAGTCGTGCTTTTTGGATTTAGAATGGTGATCTGACTACATGCTGTGAGCAAACTAACACAACTGAGCAACATGAAAACACTTAGTTTTTTCATTATCATACGCCCTTTTTATTATGATAATATTCATCTTCCCTTTTATTTTTCTCGTTTAAACATAAACAATGATTTCTTTAAGCGTTAAATTTAAGCAAATGGGGAACTATATGGTGTAGTTCATTTTTCTATAAATCAATTCAAATAAGGAGCATCTCAAATGGAAAAATTAATGCAAGATAAAGTTGGACTAGTCACAGCAGCTGGTGCTGGAATCGGGCGAGCAAGTGCCCTTACGTTCGCAGAAGAAGGTGCCAAAGTCGTCGTTTCTGATGTATCTGAAGAAGCGGGTGAAGAAACCGTACGCCTCATCAAAGAAGCTGGCGGCGAAGCGATTTTTGTTAAATGTAATGTCGCTGAAGAATCCGAGGTTGAA
>DVIO01000089.1 GCA_018711205.1 Candidatus Avamphibacillus intestinigallinarum
GCAACAATCGCTACAGATATTGAAGCAGCTAACTATCGCTACCCAATCGGAGTTGTTGGTGGAATTGCACCATTTAACTTCCCAATGATGGTTCCATGTTGGATGTTCCCAATGGCTATTTCAGTAGGCAATACATTTATAATTAAACCTTCTGAAAAGACACCGCTACTTGTTAATAAATTAGCTGAGTTAGTCGAAGAAGCAGGGTTCCCTAAAGGTGTATTTAATGTTGTTCATGGTGCACACGATGTTGTTAATGGAATTTGTGAAAATGAACATATTAAAGCTGTTTCATTCGTAGGATCTAAACCAGTAGGAGAATACGTTTATAAAAAAGCTACAGAAAACTTAAAACGTGCTCAATGTTTAACAGGCGCTAAGAACCACACAATTGTATTGAACGATGCAAATATTGATACAGCTGTTAAAGATGTAATCGGTGCAGCATTTGGTTCAGCGGGTGAGCGTTGTATGGCAGCAGCAGTTGTAGCAGTACAAGAAAATGTTTATGACGAATTTAAAGAAAAATTAGTTCAAGCTTCTAAAGATATTGTAATCGGTAATGGATTAGAAGATAACGTATTTTTAGGACCTGTTATTAGAGAAGAAAATAAAGAAAGAACTATAGAATATGTTGATGAAGGTGTAAAAGAAGGCGCAACTCTTGTTCTAGACGGTAGAGAAGGCAATAAAGAGGATGGTTATTTCGTGAAACCAACGATTTTTGAAGATGTAACAACTGATATGAAATTATGGCAAGATGAAATCTTCGCGCCAGTACTATCATTAGTTAAAGTTAAAAATTTAAAAGAAGGTATCGAATTAGCGAATAAATCTGAATTTGCGAACGGTGCTTGCTTATTTACAGATAGTGCTTCTTCAATCAGATACTTTAGAGAAAATGTTGATGCAGGAATGTTAGGTATTAACTTAGGTGTACCAGCTCCTATGGCAATCTTCCCATTCTCAGGATGGAAATCTTCATTCTATGGATCGTTACATGCTAATGGTAAAGATAGTATTGAATTCTATACACATAGAAAAGTCGTTACAGCACGTCACGGAGACCCACAATTTTAAGGAGTGAATATAGAGATGGCTCAATTATTAAATAAACCTGTACATCATCCATTAAGTGATGATGTACAAGTTATACACGATTTAAAACCAAATGACATAAATTTAGATTATATAGGTTTGAAAATATTAGATATTAAAGCAAATGGCGTTTATGAAGAGTCAACTGGGGATTTTGAAGTTTGTGTCGTAGCTTTAACAGGAAAAATAAATGTTTCAGACGGAAACGAAACTTTTGATGATTTAGGTACAAGAGATTCAGTATTCGAAAGAATCCCAACAGATAGCGTTTATATTTCTAAAAATCACAATATAAAAATTGAAGCAACTAAAGACGCAAGAGTGATTTTATGCTATTCACCTGCAGATGAAGAAAGACCAACACAATTAATACCAGCAAGTGAAAACTCTGTTGAAGATAGAGGTAAATATTCGAATAAACGTCATGTACACAATATATTGCCAGATACGCATAAAGCGAGCGAAAAATTATTAGTTGTGGAAGTTTATACAGATCAAGGAAATTGGTCTAGTTACCCTCCACATAAACATGACCAAGATAATTTACCAAATGAGTCATTATTAGAAGAAACTTATTATCACGAAATGAACCCTAGTAAAGGTTTTGTTTTCCAAAGAGTATTTACAGATGATTTATCATTAGACGAAACTATGACAGTTGAAAATGGCGATGTTGTCGTAGTTCCCGAAGGTTATCATCCGGTAGCTGTTCCTGATGGATACGATGGCTATTACTTAAATATAATGGCAGGACCTAAAAAAGTTTGGAAGTTTTATAATCAACCAGATCACGAATGGATTATTGATCGCAAATAAAAGGAGTGCACATAAATGGCTAATAAGAAACATATCGTAGCAATCGGTCGTGCTGCAGTAGATTTAAATGCAAAAGAAATCAATAGACCAATGGAAGAAACATCGACATTTAGTAAATATGTTGGTGGTTCTCCAGCAAATATAATGATTGGTGCTTCAAAGTTAGGATTAGATGTTGGAATGATTGCCAATGTATCTGATGATCAACATGGAAGATTTGTCACAAACTATTTTAAGGAAGTAGGCGTAGACACTTCACAAATTCATGTAGATGAAGATGGTCATAAAATAGGTTTAACTTTCACAGAAATAAAAAGTCCTAAAGAATCAAGCATCTTGATGTATAGAGAAGAAGTAGCTGATTTATATCTTGCTCCAGAACATGTTGATGAATTATACATCGAAAATTCGGAATATTTGCTCATTTCTGGAACTGCGCTGTCACAATCACCATCAAGAGAAGCGGTCTTAAAAGCTTTATCAATTGCTAAAAAGCATAATGTAAAAGTTATTTTTGAATTAGATTATCGTCCTTATAGCTGGGCGAATACAGAAGAAACATCAATTTACTATGAATTAATTGCTGAACAATCAGATGTTGTTATTGGTACGAGAGATGAATTTGATATGGTCGAACGCTATCAAAACATTTCAGATCAAGAAATTAGCAACATATTATTTGAAAAAACACCAAATTTAGTTGTCATTAAACATGGTGTGCAAGGTTCTTTTGCATTTGATAAAGAAGGTAACGTTTATGAAGGAAAAGCATTCAAAGCTAATGTTGTAAAAACATTTGGTGCTGGAGATTCATATGCAGCAGCATTTATATACGCACTCGTAAAAGGCAAAACTGTAGAAGAAGCACTGAAATATGGCGCGGCCTCGGCAGCTATAGTTGTAAGTAGTCAT
>DVIO01000090.1 GCA_018711205.1 Candidatus Avamphibacillus intestinigallinarum
ATTTTTGTGTATCCTTTCTTTGTAAAACTATCAAATGAGGATGAGGCCCTTTGGTAAGCGTGTCTTAAAGATATCTCATATGGACTTATAACTTCATCATAGATTTATTTTACTTATTTGAATAAAGCATATATACTGGCATTGTAATCTGGACTAAAAATTCAAAACATTCTTTATTTACGGATTGTGGAAGAATGTGAAGATGCGAGGGAGGATTTTTCAACATGGCAGAAGATCGTTATCAAAAAGGAATCGACAAAATACAAGAATTGACGAATGCAGATGATGCGAATCCAACAGGTTTTATGGATATTGGAGAAGCATTTGCGGATATCGCACCTGATTTAAGCAAATATGTTGTTGAGTTTGCATTTGGTGATATTTATTCACGACCAGGAATTAGCAATAAACAAAAAGTGATGACAACGATTACAGCTTTAGTCGCACAAGGTAAACCACAAATCGGTATGCATGTGAAGACAGGACTGTCAGTTGGGTTGACACCTGAAGAAATCGTTGGATGTATTGTACATCTCATTCCATATGTAGGTTTCCCAAGTGTGCTTAATGCGTTGAACGTCGCGAAGGAAATCTTTAAAGAACAAGGTGTTTCTGTCAAAACATCTGAATAAGTCTGTTCATACATATAATGAAACAATGAAAAGCTCTAATCATAGACAAAATCTATGGTTAGAGCTTTTTCCGTCACTAGAGGACTTTTCATGAAGTTTCTTTTGGTATGACGTCTTTACGTGACCCCCGAATATCTGTCTCTTTAACTTCCGTCGGATAGAAGACAATGAAATTTTGTACATTCATTGAAATGAATTTCTTTGGTAGTGTCTCTAATACAGGATTCCATGCAACCGTTGCTCTTCTAGCACTTAATAAAATGACGAGATCAGTTGATTTGAGATGGCTTAATTGCTGTTCGTAAAGTGCATCCCAACTATCTAACGATTGGAAATCAATCTTGACGTTAGGCTGCACGTTTTTAGAAGCTGTTTCATACATATCAACATCGTCCAACATGACAAGTCCTTTAACTTTCGCACTTAATTTCGACGCAATGCCTTTGACAATGGCTAACGCATCATTAAAGCCTGGTTTAAAGATAACGTTATTCGGTAGCACAAGTATGACACGATCCATTGTATTTAAAGGTTGCTTCGTACTTGTAATGAGTGAACGTTGATTTGTATGTTCTAAGAAATTATCAAGTACTTTTCCAAATACTTTCGGTCCATCTACTCCAGTGCCATCCCATCCAGCAATAACGGTTGTAATGCCTTCCTCAGTAATCGCACGTTCAATCCCCATACCGATATGGCGATCGACTCTCGTAATGGGTTTAACAGAGACTTCTGCTCCAGCAGCGTAGCTAATTGAGTGTTTGAGCATTTTTTCTGCTTCAATAACACCCGGATTCGCTTGTTTTAAGTCTTCTTCTACAATGGTTAATGGATAAAGCGGTTCTTCGGTGTTCTGTACTTTCTTTAAAATAAATCCTAAGTCTAATAGAGATTCCATAATATGTGGTTTTCGAAGCGGAATCAAAATTCGTTCTGGTAATGCTTCATCTTTTGCTGCGTTGTTTCGGGATAGGGCTAGCTTTTTACCATACTTTTCACAGAGATAAGGTCCCATAATACATGTAACAAGAATAATGATAATGACTGCGTTAATAATCTCTTGATCAATTAGACCGAAACGGTATCCGACTAGTGTAATCGCAAGTGTTGCTGCAGCGTGTGTCGTGGATAGCCCGAACATAATGTTGCCTTCGATTCTAGAGTAACCATATATTTTGCATGTTAGCCAGCTTGCTAGCAGTTTACTACCAATCGCAACTATTGAAATGAGTAAAATAACGAGCAATGTTTGAGGACTTGTCATCAGTACCCGTAAATCCATTAACATCCCAACAGAGAGGAGGAAAAATGGAATAAACAATGCATTTGCTGTAAACCGGATACGGTTCATTAAGGGACCGTGCTCATAAATGTAACGATTTAACGCAAGACCTGCTAAGAACGCCCCGATAATTGGCTCCAAACCAACAAATAATGAAATGGCACCTGCTACGAATAAAACCGTTAAGACGAAATTGAATTCCAATGTACCGTTATTATTAGAGCGTTTAAAGAACCATTTTGATATATACGGAGTAAGTAGCAGAATAACGAGTGTGAAAACGGTGACCGAAATAATTAAAAATGCCCAAAATCCAAATGACAAGTTTCCTTCAGCCGCGCCTGTAATAACTGCCAGAAATAACATCGCTAAACTGTCTGTGATCAGCGTACCACCGACTACAGTCGTTACAGCTTTGTTCTTCGCTATCCCGAGCTGACTAATAGCGGGATAACCTAACAACGTATGCGAAGAGAAAATTGTACCAAATAAAATAGAGGAAAGTATGCCTAAATCTAACCATAAGCCAAGTAAGATACCAAGGGCTAATGGAATCGAGAATGTTAGTAAGCCAAATAAAATACTGCGGTTGCGGTATTTTTTAAAGCCGTCAAGATCAAGCTCGAGGCCAGCAATGAACATAATAAATAATAAACCGACTGTTCCCAATAACTCAATGGTTGAGTCGCGGGCAAGTATTTCTAACCCATTGGGACCTACGATAATGCCGGCGATAATCGGTCCAATAATAGGCGGTACTTTTAATTTGCCTAATATAATCGGAAAGATTAAAAAGATTAAGACGGCAAATCCGAAAATAAGAACAGGCTCTTCAAGAGGGAAATGCATTGTTTTCCACCTCACAATCTATCCATACTTAAAATGTTTGTTTATCTTATAAAAATAATGTCTCACATGAAAGAAATGTATGCGTAAGCAGATCATGTATTCAAGACCGAGATACATAATACCGATATACATTTTTATTGTAAAGCTTTAAATATCACCAAAATCACTAAAATAAATACGTGAGTGCTATCATACAGGATATTTCATCGTATTTAAAACAGCTTGCTTTGATTTAAACTAAAATACTAGGTTTTTTGAAATTTGTAAAGTGTTTAGATGAATCAAGAACGTTCTTAAATTTCTGTCTAATGTAAAGAGAGAAGAGGATATAATCAAAATACTTGAAAAGGATAAAAGACAAGTTTATATGAAACCGTTCAAAAATTGGTATGATAGAATTAGATACATTGATAAACGAGGAGAGTGAGTTCGATGAAAACAGGCGAAACATTGTTTGATGCACTTGG
>DVIO01000009.1 GCA_018711205.1 Candidatus Avamphibacillus intestinigallinarum
TGCCTGTTCCTGTTCAATATTTTCAACAACCGTTACATATTCTCATAACGGTATAGTAGTCTTCGTTATACTGCTTTTATCTCTACTCGATATGTCACAATCGTTAGCATAAGGCCAAATACGATAACGCCCGCTGCAACAAACGTAATCATGGCATATGTAAAATGCTGATTTAATAAAAATGTGCCAAACGTCGCGCCGAGGAAATTCGCAACGTTAAAGACAGCAGCTGCGATTGTGCCTGATAGCATTGGTGCCTCTATCGCTGTCAAAATGATTTTAGAATTTAATAATGGCGTCGTTCCAAACGTTCCTGCTCCGAATAAGAAGCTGATCACAAAAGCCAATACAGAAACTTGAAGTAAAAACGTAAAGGATACCAATACGATGGCCAACAAACCAAATGTCAGCATCAGTTTTTTGGTCAATTGTGCTTCTTCTACCTTTCCAGATACGAAGTTCCCGATCACACCACCTAGTCCGAAACAAAACAGTGTAATCGTTACACCCATGACATCAAAACCAGCAAATGTCCGAATCATCGGCTCCATAAACGTGTATGCAGTAAATACACCAGAATATCCAAACACAATAATCGCAATGATTAACAGCACATGTTTGTTCTTAAAAATATGAAGTTCCTTCTTCAATTGTGGTGCCACCGTTGATTTAATGTTAGGCGCAACAACAAGTAAGCCCACTAACGTTATTAAACCAAGAACAGCCATAAACCAGAACACCGAACGCCAATTAAAAATTCCGCCTAAATAGGAGCCAAAAGGCACACCGAGCATTACGGCAATCGTTAATCCTCCTTGTACAGCAGCAATCGCTCTCGTTCGTCGATAAGGTGGAGATATATGAACAGCAATAGACATACATAATCCGAAAAAGGGTGCATGCATCGTTGCTGATAATAACCTAGACATGAGCAATACTTCAAAATTAGGCGCTGTGGCCGCAATGATATTGCTAACAACAAATATAGCCATCAAACCTACTAGAAGCGGTCTTGACGGAAACTTGATGGTTGCCATACGAAGGATTGGACCAAAGACAGCTACACCAATGGCATAGGCACTTAACAGTAAACCTGTCGTTGAGACTTCAACGTTTAAACTTTTTGCAAATTGTGTTAATAACCCTGTAACGACGTATTCTGTCATGCCAACTGAGAAAGTCCCAATCATAAACACAAATAGAATCCATTTCGTTGAGAAGTTATGTTGTGCCATCCCCGCTCCCTCTTTTCTCATCGATGTTTAAATCACAAAGAAACATATTATAATAGGATGAAGCCCATGTCTAGAAAAATGTAATACATCCTCTCTACATACATGAGTTAGGTGTACAAATTGAAGATTCCTTATGAACAAACGCGAGTCTACATCCTTTTTATAAAACACCGTCTGTATGCTCTGAAGCACTCAATTATAAAACATCAAATGATACAATCCAGTGTTAAAAGATCCTACCACAGAAAAAACAGAGCATATGTTATAATGGGAAAAGTATTTTTTAGGAGGAGATTGAGTGTCACGACTCTTCAAAATGGGTGTGCATTACTATATCATCGGACTTGTGATTTTATCTTTTGGAATTGCCCTTGCTGTAGAATCGATGCTTGGCACTTCACCGTTTGACGCGCTCCTTGTTGGGTTATACCGCACGTTCGGATTAACGATTGGGAGCTGGGAAGTTGTTGTCGGCTTTGTGATGATTGTCGGTAATGCGCTTGCTGAACGTAAAAGGCCAGAGTATTTTGCATTTATCACATCGCTGATTACCGGTATTGGCATTGATAGCTGGCTTGTCATTCTAAGACTATTTGATATCACAAACTCAGGATTGGTGCAGTGGATTTATTTATTATTTTCTTTAATTTTTACCGCACTCGGTATTTCTTTTTATTTACAGTCAAATATTGCGCCCAATCCAATGGACCGTTCGATGCTGATTATTGCGGAATTAACAGGTTGGAATCTGACGTATTCAAGACTTGCCATTGGAGTTTTATTAATTATTGTCGCATTCTTTTTCTCTGGAGCCATTGGCATTGGAACATTATTAAATGCTGTATTTGTCGGTGTCATCATCAATCTATTACTACCACTCGTTTCAAAATTGCCTAAACCGTATGAAACGAAGGATAGATCTTCTATTTCAAAGTCTTCCTAGTGAACATCAAGGAAGAGTGTAATGATATGATAAAAAATGGACGAGCAACGATAGATTAAAATGAAATGTATGTCGTTACATTCGTCTTAATCCCTGATCACAATAGGGATTTTTCAATTTATAAAGCGAGGTCATCAAGACATGTTTGAACATAAACCAATTTTACATATGAAACCATTAGAAGCCTTAGCCATCGTGCTCATCCTATTTATCGGTATTGGATTCTCCATTATCCGTTATGATGCTAATCCACATGCGCCGATTGTAATTGCGATTTTTTTACTCATGCTATATGGCTGGTTGAAAAAAGTTCCGATTAGAGAGCTAGAAAGTGGCCTCGTTGACGGAGCAAAATCTGGTTTAGGCGCAGCACTTTTATTCTTCTTTATCGGGATGCTGATTAGTAGCTGGATGGCAAGTGGAACAATTCCTACATTCATTTATCTCGCAATGGAAACTGTGAATGGGAAGTTCTTCTTTGCGATTGTCTTCATTGTGACAGCGATTATTGGCATGAGTATTGGGAGCTCGCTCACAACAGCTGCAACGCTTGGTGTAGCATTTGTCAGCGTTAGTTCGGCACTAGGTTTATCTGTTGAGATTACAGCGGGTGCCGTCGTGTCAGGTGCATTTTTTGGAGACAAAATGTCGCCGCTTTCTGATACGACCAACTTAGCATCGATGATTGTCAAGGTAGATTTATTCGATCATATTAAAAACATGATGTGGACGACGATCCCCGCGTTTGTTATTTCTGTTATTTTATTTGCGGTGCTCTCACCACAAAAAGCTGCTAGTAACTTTACAAATATTAATGAACTCAAGGCTTCATTACTCGAACTAAATCTCGTACATTGGTATTCAGTTCTACCATTTGTATTGTTAGCGATTTTAGCGATTAAGCGGATTCCAGCCATTTTCACATTGTCATTTGGGATTTTTTCTGGGATTATCACAAGTTTCTTCGTACAAGATAGCTACGGACCGTCTAAAATTTTGTCATTATTATTTTCAGGCTATGAATCGGATACGGGAGTTGAAGTGATTGATTCATTGTTGAGTCGTGGCGGAATGGAAAGCATGTTCTTTTCAATCTCACTTGTGCTTCTAGCATTAGGGCTTGGTGGATTATTGTTTAAATTAGGAATTTTACCCGCATTGTTAGATGGCATTCAACACTTACTGAAACGCGTATCTGTCCTGATCGGAACAACGGCACTCGCAGCGATTGGTGTCAATTTATTCGTTGGGGAACAATACTTGTCCATTTTACTTCCAGGAAATGCGTTCCAAGAAGCATACCAAAAGGCAGGATTACATCCTAAAAATCTCGCACGTGTCTTAGAAGATGCCGGCTCGGTTGTGAATCCACTCGTCCCATGGAGTGTATGTGGTGTATTTATTACACAAGTATTAGGCGTTGCGACACTCGATTATGTACCATTCGCCTTCTTCTGTTTATTGTCACCTATTTTAACAGTGCTATATGGCTTTACAGGATTCACCATTACACCGCTTGATCAAGCAGGAAATTCACATAATTAAAATCCAACCAAAAGCAAATAAGCCATATCTCAATTTTCGAGATATGGCTTTTAACTGAATAATTTCATCAGGACCTGCCACAAATACCGAATAAGTTCTTTCTAAACAAGAAATGACTTTAATTTTATTTATACTTTTTTTCTTCTAATTCTAATCGTCTTTTTTCTAAATTTAGTCTTTCTTTTTTTAAATTAAGCTCATAATTTTTGAGATCATAA
>DVIO01000010.1 GCA_018711205.1 Candidatus Avamphibacillus intestinigallinarum
CAATGATTAATATAATGGCGGCTGGTAAATACATTAAAGAAATACTTAGAAATCCACCGATAGCAGATAAAATGAATAAACTTCCTCCAGTCTTTGAATAAGTATGTACGAGAAATGATCCACCTATTGCAATTAACGCAAATAAAAAGCCAAGCCAGCCATGCCCAAGTAAGATACTAGATCCTGACTCATGTAAGCTGGCGTCTACTCCGCCAATGAATACTGTTATAAATGCACCGATTGAACCGAATACGGCTCCAATGAATCCTAAAATAAATTCTGCTAGCCTACTCATGCACTCACCTAATCTCTTTTTAATCATAATATCTTCATTGATTTTTCTGCCACTCTCGATACTTCTGCCAAATACTCAAAGTGTTATACCCTATATAGGCCAAAGGAACAAATACCATAAATAATGTTGGACCTAAAAAATCTCCTCCTTCTAAAATAGCGGACTGAACGATTTCCCAGGTTACTATTGAAAAACCAATGATGATCACACAATTGAATCCTGCCATTGCTTCTTTAAACAAGGGATATAAAAATCTTGCATTTTCTTCAGTCACTTCAACCGGAATATTATGCCAATGGGGACGTTTTGAAATGATATATAAGAAAATGAACATGGCCACCGCAATTGCAGGCACTATAAATAAGCTTTTTCCACTTCCCCAACCATTAGGCTTACCACCTTTACCGAAATGGATTGGTATTTCTGCATGTAAGCCTTTTTGTATGTAAATAACGTACACAAAAGAAGCACATAGTAAAACAATACTTATGAGATTACAAATTTTTTCTAATGTTGTTGTTTCAACCTTGATGATAGGTCTTTTCTCACCAAGCAACCGATCACCTCATTTTAAAACAGACGTGCTGTACATCTTTTGTACATAACACGTCTGTTTATTTTTATTTAATCTAACACATAACGATCGCGTCCAACGAGTAAGCCCATAAATAACAGCAATACAATGGTTACTAGGACAATGATGAGTGGTGTAGTCCATGAGCCAGTTACATCATATACAGCTCCAATGATAACCGGTCCTAAGGCTGAAAATAGATAACCAAGTGATTGCGCCATTCCAGATAACGACGACGCATCTTTTGCAGTACGTGCTCGTAAGCCAAAAAAAGTAAGCGCAAGCGCAAAGTTCCCATTAACGGCAAGCCCGATAATCGCTGTAGCCACTACCATCATAATAGCCGAATGGCCGAATAATAAGGTCGAAAAGCCAAAAAGCATTCCAATAATAATGCCAATCACAATCTTTCGTTGATCTTTTAATCGATCCGCTAATATAGGAATTAAAAAGCTTGCAGGCAATCCGATGATTTGCATAAAGGATAACATCCAACCGGCACTAGACTCACTAAAACCGTTACTATGTAAAATTTCTGGTAACCATGATAAAGTGACGTAAAAAACAAATGATTGCAATGCCATAAACGTCGCCATTTGCCAAGCAAGACCCGACTTCCAAATACGTGTATTATCTGAAAATATTGGTTTGACCTCTTTATCAATCGGTTCTTCGCGTTCTTTTCTTGCGTTTTCTTTCTTTTCTGCTTTGCCTAAATAGATCCAAATGACAACACCAATTACCGCAGGTGTCGCCCAAATGAGCAATGCCCATACCCAATCAAATTGACGAGCAAGTGGTACACTGACACCAGAGGCAATACCAGCTGTTAACCCCATTGCCGTTGTGTACATTCCTGTCATGACGCCTACTTTTTTAGGAAACTTATCTTTGATAATACCTGGAATAAGAACATTTAAAATAGCAATCCCTGCACCTACAATCAACGTTCCAAGGAACAATAAAGAAACCCAAGGAGCAGAACGAATCAGTAAGCCAAATGTTAAAAAGATCATCCCTAATGTAACGGCTAGTTCATTTGTCAATTTTGCACCAATTGCTGGAACGATTGGCGAAAGAAATGCAAACGCTACAAGCGGCAATGTCGTAAGTAAACCGACTGTTCCATTAGAAAGGCCAAAATCGTCACGAATCATTCCAAGCAATGGACCGACTGAGGATATTCCTGGACGTAAATTAAACGAAGCAAATAAAATACCCGCAATTAAAAAATATTGATACATCTTAGACACTTCAGGCTTTTCTAAGCTTCGATATTCTTCCATTCAATCTCTCCTCTCCTGTCATAATTGATTTCATTAAGAATATCACACTTCAACCCTTCGTCACAAAATAAAAAGATGCTTATTCACCCCATGATGTGAATAAGCATCTTTATTTTCAATTAACAGTTATTAAGCAGTATGCTCTGCTGAATCTGCTTCTGCTTGTTCGAACTCTGCAGTTGGGTCGTAATTCGCCCCGTTTAACCACCAGTTCAATAGGAAACATCCTAGACCAGCAACAACTGGACCTGAACCAATAAGCATTTCTGCTAGTTCTGGAAGTGCAGCAAATGAACCTTCTGGAGCACCTGCTGTAGCTAGTGCAAGACCAACACCAACACCAATGATTAACTGGTTAGATGCTTTTGTAAGGTCGTCTTTAGCCATCATCTGCATAGCAGCAGCCATTAACATACCGAACATTGGAATCATCGCTCCACCAAGTACTGCTGATGGAATCATTGTCGTAACAGCTGCAATTTTTGGAACAAGACCTAGTAGAACTAGAATCCCACCACCAAATGCAACGACATAACGACTTACAACGTTTGTTAAGAATACAAGACCAACGTTTTGTGAGAATGTTGAGTGGTTGAATGAGTTAAAGATACCACTAAAGATTGCACCGATACCTTCAGCACGTAGACCTCTTTTAACTGTAGTACCATCAACTTTTGCACCAGATACTTCACCTAAAGCGAAGAATACACCAGTACTTTCAACCATGATAATAATACCAACAAGAGCCATCGTTAGAATAGCTGCAATATCAAATTTCGGAACCCCAAAGTGGAATGGAGTTGGGAATGCAAACCATGAAGCTGATTTAACTTCTGACGGGTCTACTAGACCTAAGAATGAAGCAAAGATTGTACCAACTACTAAAGCTACTAAAATAGCAATTGATTTCAAGAAACCTTTTGCATAGTTATTTAATAGTAAGAATACTGCAAATGTAAAGCCTGCAGCTAATAAGTGAACGCCTGCACCGTAATCATCTGCTCCGGCACCACCACCAGCGTTCTCCATCGCTACTGGCATTAATGTAATACCAATAACAAGTACAACTGATCCAGTAACAATTGGCGGGAAGAACTTAACTAAGCTCTCTGCGAATTGAGACAGAATGGTTACAATAACCCCTGCACCAATTACACCACCGAGGATGTATGTAAGCCCCTCAGCACCACCACCATTGTTTGTACCAATCGTGATAGCCGGTCCAACAACAACGAACGAAATCGCCATAAGTGCTGGCAACTTAGCACCTGCGAAATTTCCAAGACCTAACGTCTGGATTAGCGACACAACACCACATGTGAACAAGTCAAATGAAATTAAAAATGTCAATTCAGATGGTGATAATCCTAATGCGTTTGCAATTAAAATCGGAACTGCTACCGCACCACCATACATAACAGCAACGTGCTGAATACCTAGTACCGTAGATTTACCAAAACCTAATTTCTCGTCTACTCTACTTCTACTCATCGTGTACCCCCAAAGTTTTTGAAATTCCGCTTATGTATATTTAAAGCGGTGAAATATTTTCTTCCTGTTACATGTCTTCAACGTTATGAATTATTTTCTGACTTCTTGTCTATATTACATAGTACGTTGAAGCTTTCTGATTTTTGAGGAAATGCCAACCCCCTCTCCAGTAATAGATTTTTGTTGTCAGTCTTTTGAAGATATGGACGAAATATTCAGATAAAACAATTCATAACTCTTCGATTCCATTATGTTAGGAATGATGGCGTTTTCAAAGAATCATAGATCTTAGAATTGTTTACTCCATGATTTCACAATCTTCAATCTTTACAACATCTATCTATTACCCATTTCCAGCAAAATCACTCCTTTCTAATAAAAGTTTATTCAGTTGTCCTAAACAATATGTAGTTTTTAAGTTTCGCGTTTGTGATGGAAACGCTTTCAATTTTTACTGTATCTCATTCTATAACACTGATTTTATCTTGTCATTGTCTTATGTATACAAAATAAAAAAATCAAATTATACATATTAACTAGTCACTTTCTCATTTTTGTCACATGTGAACATTCTGTTGTGTAAACTTAACAAAGGTTATTGGTTATATTTTACAATGGCTGACTCACTTAATACCAGTCAATACGGGCTTTCGAAGTATTTTTTCAACAAATCATATAAAAAGTGCGGAAAACAAGTTTTCCACACTTTCAATTTTTAATTATATGATCAATCGATCAATTTCTTCTACTAATTTTACAATCTCTGGCTTACTTACCTGTGCGCTCGCTCCAACATGCACACCTTTATGATATAAATCATCCGTAATCAATGAAGAGAAAATAATAACTGGGATATTTGATAGCTCAGCATCTTTTTTAATTTTATCTGTTAAATGATGGCCATCCATCTGTGGCATTTCGATATCTGTAATAATCAAATTCACTTCATCTTCTATATGAACCGATTCATTTTCTGTTAAATCATGTAAATATGTCCACGCATCTTTACCATTTTCAAAGAATAAAACATTTTCATATCCGGCCTCATTCAATGTATCTCCAAGCAAAGCACGCAAAATCGCAGAGTCCTCAGCGGCAACAATTTTCTTAGTAGATCTTTCACGTGGTCCAAGTACCTTTAATTGTTCAACACTCACACCTGATTCAGGGTTAATTTCGACAACAATCTTTTCAAAGTCTAATAATAGTGACATTTCACCTTCCAATTTAATAATTCCAATTGTATATGCCTGTTCTCCAGCAGATAATTCATCGGGCTTTTCAATTTGCTCCCAAGAAATTCTATGAATACGTGAAACACTATGAACATGAAAGGCTACTTTCATTTGATTTAACTCTGAAATGATAAATTTATCACCTTTTGGATCCTCAGAAGGTGGTAAATTTAGCACTTTAGCCAAATTAACAACCGGAATCACTTCATCACGTAAGCGAATGACACCTTCAACATTTTGATGTGCATTTGGTGTACCTGTAATAGGTAAGGGATTAATAATCTCACGTACTTTTAAAACATTGATACCAAATGTTCCAGTACCGATCTGAAACATAATCACTTCCAGCTCGTTTGTACCACTTTCTAATAAAATATCGTTATTCATAAAATCTCCTCCATCATTTATAACGATGTATATACCGTCTCAAATTTATTACGTTTTCGTAAACCTTCCATATTATATAAGCGTCCTAGTATATTTATCGGCATCATTTTAAAAATTAAAAGCTTTTATGTAGCTTCTT
>DVIO01000091.1 GCA_018711205.1 Candidatus Avamphibacillus intestinigallinarum
TATAATCGTTTAGCTGTTACGGAGAATAAATCACTTTTAAGACTGAAAAATGTTAAGAATAAGAGATTTCACATCATCTAGTCGTTTATAATCGGACTATTCATGATAGGATGATTCTCAGAGAAGAGTAGGTGTTATATGCAAATTGCGTTATTTATTTTAATTATTTTAATTGCGTCCATTTTACAAACGAGTACAGGTTTTGGCTTTTCAATTTTAGCCACACCTTTTTTATTGTTAATTTTTGAGCCGGCTCAGGCAATTCAAATTAATATTATTTTGTCGTTATTCATTTCGATTGCGTTATTCATGAAGATTAGGCAGGACATTGATCAACTAATCTTGCGCCGACTTGTTCTTGGTAGCGTTGTTGGGCTTCCGATCGGGCTGGCGATTTTTCTCATCATTGACATGGATCAGTTGAAGCTCGGAATAGGCTTACTTATTTTAGCGTTAACGATTTTACTGTTGCTGCGCTTCCGAATTCAGCGTAGTCGGTCGCGTGACCTCTTAGCTGGATGTATTTCTGGGGCACTGACAACAAATATTGGCATGCCAGGTCCACCATTATTATTATATTTTTCGGGTACTGATACAGGAAAGGCAAAGTTACGAGGGACGACGCTTGCGTTTTATTTGTTTGCATATGTTGTTAGTCTCGTGATGCAAGTCGTATTTGCTGGGACAGATCGTACCATTTGGATCTCAAGCGGATTAGCCATACCTCTTGTGTTCATTGGGATGTATCTTGGTCAGCTCTTATTTCATCATATTAGTCAACGAGCGTTTCAAATTTTTACGTACGTTATTTTGTTCTTTACGGGTGCGTATTTAATTATTGAATATGTGCGCGGGCTGTAATCTTGTAATGCGACTTATATTTTTTCACCCAAGGTGTCAAAGAGGAAGCCTTCGATTTCTATGGATTGCTGGCCTGTCGTCTGATTCATTTTATATCCCCAGGCGAAGACGCCATTGATTTCGTCGATTTTGAAATGGTGGTGTGGGTCATCCTTCAATGTGTATACATCACCTGGCTGGAAGTCGTTGGCATCTAGCATAAAAGAGCGAACGATTTCGATTTTGCGCTCGTAGACGAGGATATGATTTTTACGTTCCTCTTGTTTTGCTTTGTTTAATTTTTCGTGAAGCAATGTTTCCTCAGCTTGTAATTGTTCGATTGAGTATGTTTTGTATGGATGTTTCATAAGGACCTCCGAATGAATTGTTCTTAAAGCAATCGTATCTTACATTCTATTGAAAGGAAAGTTAGATGACTGATAGTGCTTTTAATCAATAAATAGAGGAGTGGATATCTGTGAAAGATGTATTGCAACGCGGCATGAAACAATTGAATATTCCAGGAGAGATTAAAGCTGTGCGTCCGGTTTCTGGTGGGGATATTAATGAAGCTTTTTATGTACTCGTACATGATACTGCGTTTTTTGTGAAATTAAATCGTGCGGTCACAGCGGAATTTTTTGAATTGGAGGCTGAAGGATTACGTACGATTGCAGCGTCTCGTACGATTGCTGTGCCAAAGGCTTATGGAGTTGTGACAGATTCTGAGACAGGGATTCCGATGTTATGGCTTGAGTGGATCACGGGTGAGAGAACTGAAGAAACGGATGCGCTCCTTGGCGAACAGTTGGCGAGGATGCATCAAGCAAGTGGTGATCAGTACGGTTATGACGGCACGACGTACATTGGGACCTTAAAACAGAAGAATGACAAAACAAATAGTTGGCTCGAGTATTACCGAGATTATCGCTTGGCTGGTCAATTGAAATTGGGCTGGGAGCGGAATACGATTTACGGAAATCGTGAGAAGAAGCTCACCACATTATTGGAGCGTCTTCATATGTGGGTACCTGAAAACCCAGGTGTACATTTGCTGCATGGTGACCTTTGGGGTGGCAATTGGATGGTTGGAGAAAAAGGCCGTCCATATTTGATTGATCCGTCGATTTTGTATGGAGATCATGAATTCGAGCTTGCGTTCACACAATTATTCGGTGGATTTTCCGATGAATTTTATGACGCGTATACGTCGGTTTTCCCACTTTCAGACACCTATGCCGATAGGGAGCCGATTTACCAACTATATTACTTACTTGTGCATTTGAATATGTTCGGCGAAGGGTATGGTAGCTCGGTTGACCGGATTCTGGCTTATTACGTAGGGTAGTGCGGGTATAAAAATTTGAATCAATTGATAACAGATATTTGAGCTTTCCCCTTTAAAACAGTATCTTGTTGCATATTTTGTCCTGAGATATGAATCTTACTGCTTTCGTTTGAGCTGTGATTGAATTGTATATGAAGTTGAAGAGTTGTATTTGTATAAACAGGTTTTAAAAAGCGAAAATGAGTAGATTGAATGATTTCATTTGTATCAAGCAAAGGATTGATAGCTTTTAAGCATAAAGCCATATTTAAAACCCCGTGACTAATCGGGCATTCAAAGCCTGCTTGTTGTGCTGTTTCTTTGTCTAGATGAATAGGGTTGTGATCTCCAGAAATGTTTGCGTAATGCTGGACAAGCTTCTCTGTAATGGTAAGAGAGTGTGTATATGTCGTTTGCCTGTTTTGTTTTAGCATTGTATCAAGTCCTGTCTATTTGTAACGTTATTCCACTGGTAGCTATTTCTTCATCATTTTGATAAATATGTAATAGATGTTCTATCCATTGAGTCGTTGAACGTTTACGTAATTTTACAAGCTCGATTTGACATTTGTATGTCGTATGAGCAACAAGTCTTTTTTGATAATGAAAGCTTTGACTTAAGAGAATAGAGAATTGCACTTCGTTTAACCAAGGGATTTTGATTTGTTGCCAAAATAAAGATGGATAAGTAACAGGCAATAAAAGATCAGAAAAGCCACTTGCCTTTGCAGCTTCTAAGTCTGTGCATAATGGATGGTTTTCCTGGATGGCTTCACAATATTGTAAAGCGGTTGTACGATTGACCACGATATTCGTGACAGCTGTCTTCTCTCCTACATTCATGAATCGTCATACCTTTCGAATAAAGTAGCTAGTCCAAGTCCGCCACCGATACCTAGTGTTGCCAGTCCGCGTTTTACTTTTGTACGCTGCATTTCCTGGCACAGTCTTGTGACAAGAATCGCACCAGAAGCCCCGTAAGGATGTCCTAGAGCAATTGCCCCTCCACCAATGTTTAACTTTTCATGCGGAATCTGCAAAGCGCGTGTTGTGGCGAGTACTTGTGAAGCAAAAGCTTCATTGAATTCGATTAAATCAATATCGTTTATTGTAAGCTTAGTTCGATTTAATAGTTTTTGCACAGCAGGTATGGGTCCAATTCCTGCAAGATTAGGATCAACGCCTGCACTTGTTGCGTCTATAAAGGTTAGTTTTGGCGTGAGCCCAAACGCTTCGCATTTCTTTTTGGACATGATTAGAACAGCTGAAGCAGCATCATTAATCGGACATGCATTGCCAGCTGTCACCGTTCCATTTTCATCAAATAATGGGGATAGTCTTTGTAAGGTTCTCTCAGTTATGGTTGCGCGTGGACATTCATCTTGATCAATGCCTTGAACAGGAACAATTTCCTCAGTAAATCTACCTGTTTTAATCGAATGTAATGCTTTCTGATGACTGTGTAATGCAAACGCATCCTGATCGATACGTGAAATGCGATGAGTTTTCGCAACGTTTTCTGCTGCTTTGCCCATATCTGGGTCCCCAATTGAATCTGGTGCGAAGCGTGCTCTTGTAAACAGTGTTGGCTCTTTATGTAAGGCTGTTGGTTTTTCAAGTTTCCATGGCGCCAGACTACTGCTTTCAACACCACCAGCAATGTAAATGTCACCTGCACCAGCTTGAATATGGCGACAGGCCATCTGAATCGCCTCTAAGCCTGATCCACATTGACGATCAACAGTTACCGCAGGAATCTCTATTGGAAATCCTGCCTGTAGTGAAGTAAGTCGTGCAAGATTACCACCTGGTCCGATTACATTGCCAAGAATAACTTCATCGATTTCCTCGGAAGGTATTCCTGTTTCATGGAGTAAAGCTTGTAAAATAGCAGCACCGAGTATTTCTGGTTTTGTATTACGGAAAATCCCTCCGATTTTTCCGATTGCAGTTCGTTTGACGCTAACAATAACAGGTGTTTGCATGTGTTTCATCTCTCAATCTTTCTTGAAGTAGCTTTCTGTCAACTTTTCCATTGTTTGTGTATGGGAATTTTGTAACAGTAATAAAGGATTTGGGTACTTTATGTTTTGCCAAATGTTTTTGGCAATGTGTTTTTATGAGATTTGTACAATTCTGATGATCCGTCCCCCATTGAATGAAGGCAATGACTTTTTGTCCCCAATACATATCATCACAACCGATAACTACAACTTCTTTGATAGCATCTATGGTTTTGATGGTCTGTTCAATTTCTTCTGGATAAATATTCAAGCCTCCACTAATGATCATGTTTGAATGGCGTCCCATCACAGTCAGATTCCCTGAATCATCCAAATAGCCAATGTCGCCAACTGTTGCGCCGTATGTTGTAAGTACATTTTGCGTTTCAACATGGTGATTAGGATAGGCAGTGAAAATATAATTGCTGTTTACATAAATTTGACCAATTTCATTTGCTTTACACTTTTCTCCCGTTTGATTACGGATTGACAACTGCACGCCAGGAAAAGGCTTAATATTGTGATAAGTGGAATGGTTTGTAATCTCTTGATACGCGACAATGCTTAATTCAGATGCGCCGTAATATTCGAATAATCGCGCGTTCGGAAAAGCGGCTTTACATATTTGCTTAATGCTATCTTCTAATTTTGCTCCAGCTGAAATAAATGTAACCTCTGAAAAAATAGGTTCTGTATGGGCTTCTATGATTTGATATAACATCGTTGGGACGACATATATAATTGTCTTTTGATGTTTTTGTATATAGTCTAGTAACGAGTCTGCTTTAAATGAATCAAATAATATAAAAGTATAACCACTATGTAAGGCATGTAGTGCACTAAATAGCGATAAGGAATAACATAAAGGCCCTGGGGCAATCACTACATCATCAGGTTCATATGAAAACGCAGATGAAATATCAGGAAAGCTCTCCTCCCATGAACGATGGTTTCTCACAAACCCCTTTGGTAGACCGCTTGAACCAGAAGTGAATCCGTAATAAAAGAGGGTAGTGGACTCAACCTTGATATGTTTTTCATCAGATATTGGTTGAGTCGTCTCCAGGTCTTTGAGCAAAAGGTAATTTTCCAAATAAGCTGTGTTAAATTTCTCCTCATCTGAAACGATACAAAGATCAGGATGAGCTGACTTAAGCGCATCATGTTGTTCTTTCTCTGTCCATTTTGGATCTAATGGTAAGACGATCCAACCTAAACGGACAATCGCGAAACATAATTCAAGAAATGCAGGTTCATTACCACATAAAATGGCGATGGTTCGTTGTTGGTTCGTAACGAATTGACTGAGTAATTTTTGTTCGTACTGCCTAACCTTTTGAGAGAATGTAGCATAGTCAATAGTTTGTCCGTTATAACAAATTGCTGGCTTGTGCGGTTGTTGAATGGCAAGTGATTGTAATGAATCGCCAATTGTCATGAGCTAGCACTATGAATCGGTTCTTCATAAGTAGGCTTCTCGATTTGGATTAAAGGATAAGAGCTCTTCAATTTAATTGTAATGGCACTTGAAATAACGACTTTTATTAAATCGCCTGGTAAAAATACAAGTGATGATACTGCTGTTGATGCCCATGGAAGATTACTCATGAATGACAAATACGTAACGCCGCCTAAATAAATGATGATGATACCACCGATTATGTTATATAAAATGACCTTCGTTAATGTAAGCGTATGCCATGTTTTCTCAGTTAAATAACCTATTGCCCATGCGGCAACTGGCCATGCGAGGATATAGCCTCCACCTGGTCCAATAAGTGGCCCAATCCCACCACGACCACCAGATAGGAGTGGTACACCAATTATGACAAGTGCTAAAAATAATAATAAGCTAAGTCCGCCTCGTTTTGCTCCAAGTACACCACCAGCAAGCATAACGCCTAGTGTTTGCATGGTGATCGGTACAGGAATAAAAGGTATTGTAATCGGTGGGAATATACTTAAAGCGCCGATGATTGCTGTGAATAAAGCGATATAAATCATATCTTGTAATTTCATTTGTTGTGACCTCGATTCTATAAGTTGTTGCTTTCTATCATAGTAGGAATGAAAATAAAATGTCAACCTATAATTTTATAAGTTGACATTTGGAAGTACTTTATTCAATTTCTTTTCTCTATTTTGGCTGATAAGATATGGGTGTGTTCCCCAAAAGTTTGGCGAATGACTTTTCTTGCTGCAGCTTGAGTTCGCGCATTTACTGGGATAGTCTCTACTTTATCCTGTCGTTCGATTTCTACAAGGAAACACTTCGCACCACATTTCATGTGTATCCCTCACTTTGTAAAATATGCTATATTATCATTATAGCAAATCCTTCTTGAGATAGGATTTTTCTACGTTTGCGACGTTTTTAATCAGGGAAATATGTCAAATGGCATTTGTTTTTATATAAGTCGATATAAAAGGTGAGTGAACGTGATGGAAGGTAATAAAATACTCTCATCCTTATGCTATTTTAGTATCTTTTTTGCACCTTTTCTGTTTCCGATTATTGTGTACTTCGTGACAGAAGAGGACGTCAAAGTACATGCGAAAAGAGCATTGTGGAGTCATTTAATACCGTTACTTGTGTTATTCTTTGGCATCCTTGGCTTTGGACTTATGGGTGTAAATGGATGGTCACAATTCGGCATAGCGATTATTATCGTCTGTATCGTGTTTGGTATTCTTGCACTCTATTACTTTTTCTGGAATATCATACAAGGGATAAAAGTATTAACCGATTAAGCGTGCAGGATCGACTTTGCTGTAGAAGTCGGTCCTATCTTAATCTGTATAGGTCGACACAATTCGCCATAAAAGGACTTTATGAACCAGCCTACCCCTTTTTAACGTGTCACAAATGGTTTATACTTAAAAGGTAGTCTTAATTTTTGAAATATATACATAATTTTGGCGAAATATGTCATGAGTCTTTTTGTGAATACGGAGATAAGGAATGGTTACATGGGCCATATACAAAGGCAAACAGATGTCATTTTAATTGGTGCGGGTGTGATGAGTGCGACACTAGGCTCACTTTTAAAAGAACTTGCTCCCGATTGGAAAATTGATGTATACGAACAACTCGATACAGCAGGAGCTGAGAGCTCAAATGAATGGAATAATGCTGGTACAGGGCACTCAGCCTTATGTGAATTAAATTATACAACTGAAACAGATGATGGATCGATTGATATTGCAAAAGCTGTTAAAATCAATGAGCAATTTCAATGGTCAAAGCAGTTTTGGTCCTATTTAATTAAACGTGGATTCATTCAATGTCCGAAAGAATTTATTCGACCCCTGCCCCATATTAGTATGGTGCAAGGTACGGAGAATATAGAGTTTTTGAAACGGCGATATGAGGCGCTTCACGAACATCCGCTGTTTTCAGGGATTTCATTTACTGAAGACGTGGCGACGTTAGAAGAATGGCTCCCTTTAATTATGGACGGGCGCGTGTCTGATGAGCCGATAGCTGCGACGAAGATTGATACAGGTACGGACGTGAACTTCGGCGCGCTTACGCGAATGTTGTTCACACATTTGGAAAATGAACAAGTGGGCGTGCATTATCATCATTGTGTGCGTAATCTTGAGCAACTGTCTGACGGTACTTGGGAAGTGACGGTTCACGATGAAAAGCGAGACGTATTGTTGAAAGAACGAGCGACATTCGTCTTTATTGGTGCAGGTGGTGGTAGTTTGCCACTGCTTCAAAAAACAGGGATTCCAGAGGCGAAACATGTTGGCGGATTTCCTGTTAGTGGGTTGTTTATGGTATGTAAAGATCAGGAAGCGATTGAAAAACATCATTCAAAAGTATATGGAAAAGCTGAAGTCGGCGCACCTCCAATGTCTGTACCGCATTTAGATACACGGTTTATTAATGGCGAAAAGGCGCTTCTCTTCGGACCATTTGCTGGGTTTTCACCAAAGTTTTTGAAAACGGGTTCCAATCTCGATTTATTCCGTTCGGTGAAACCGTATAATGTATTGACGATGCTGGCAGCGGGCTTAAAGGAAATGGGACTTACAAAGTATCTGGTTAGTCAGGTGTTGCTGTCTCATGATAAGCGAATCGAAGCGCTTCGGAAATTTGTCCCCAATGCCAAAGCCGAAGATTGGGAAGTGATTACGGCTGGACAACGCGTGCAAGTAATCAAAGACACAGAAGACGGTGGCAAAGGGACACTGCAATTTGGCACAGAAGTTGTTACCGGAAAAGATGGCTCAGTTGCGGCATTACTTGGTGCATCACCTGGGGCCTCAACGGCAGTTTCGGTTATGCTTGATGTGCTAGAGAGATGTTTCCCAGAACATATGGAGGACTGGATGCCGAAAATTAAAGAAATGATTCCGTCGTTTGGCGAATCTCTCGTAGATCATCCGGAAATGTTAGAAGCGGTGCGTCGTGAAATCATTGACACGCTACAATTGCATACATCATCATCTCAATAGAAAAACTCCTCGAGTTGAGCTGAAAATAGCTCTTCACGAGGAGTTTTTGTATTCAAAAAGTTAACCTACATTTGTCTGAACGGTTGATGATCCATTCTGTGGTTGTTGCTTCGTGAACATTGTTACAACGAGTAAGGTGACAATGGATACAGGTAGCCCAACTAGAATGGGATGTACGTCAAATGGATGTCCAAGGATTTGCCAAATGACTGCGACTAAAAGTCCGCCCCACATAGACGCGATACCTGCAATTTGTGTAACCCTCTTCCAGAACATACCGAAGACGACAGGTGCGAGTAGTGCAGATACAGACATAGCCGTACCCGTCACCATTAGATTCACCAATCCTGGAATGGCTAACGCAAGTACAAGTGCAATTGCTGAGACGATTAACACCGATAACTTACTGTACAATAACATTTTTGTATTGTCAGGATCTTTCACATTCGGTTTGATGATGTCATTAACGATGGAAGATGATCCTGCGACAAAGAATGAGTCAGCACTTGAAATAACTGCTGCCATTAAGACAATGATCATCACCACGACTAATGAGAAGGGGAAGACATGTTCAATGACACTGTAATAAATCAGTGCTGGGTCTGCATTTTCTAATCCTAAACCATAGCGACTATAGACACCGATAGCGACAATGATAGCGCCAAGTGCAACCGCAATAATCATCGAAATCCAGTAACCATTTCTCGCTGTTTTAAGATTTTTAGCAGCCCAAATCCGTTGCCATACATCCTGTCTAATAAATTGATAAAAGGCAAGTGTTAAAAGATAGATCATAATTTCGTTCGTCGTAATATTGAAGACGTTAAGCATATCACCTTCATTTGCTGCAGTTGCTGTCGCTGAGATAGATTGCCAACTACCTGAGAATTTAAGGACGGTGAAAAATAGTAGAATCACTCCTAATGTGAGAATCGTTCCATGAATCACATCTTGCCAAATAACAGCCTTCAGCCCACCTAAATATGTTTTCACGGTTAATAATGCCCAACCAATTAAAATACCTAGCGTCATATTTAACCCAATTGTCAGATTAAGAATTGAAGCAATCGCCACGAATTGCATCCCTGTCATCGCACAATATGAGAATAAAAAGCTAATCACGGTAGGAATCCGTGCTTTTTCTCCGTAACGTAAAGCTGTATAGTCTCCGATTGTCACCATATGATGCTCTTCTCCTAATTGTCTAATTCGTTTAAGGAAGAAGGATACTAATAAAATGACAGCAAAGAACATCGTAATATGTATCCATTGTTGTCCCATTCCCATACTGAAACCATTTTCCATATAACCTAATAATGTTGCGCCACCAACGCCTGTCCCGACAAACGTTAAAATCAGTGGGAAAACTGAAACAGTTCTGCCTGCCACATTGTAATCATCGTATGTTTTTGTCTTACGATTCATATACAACGAAAGCACAAATAAGAAAATAAAATAAATGACAACAATACTCGCTAATAAAACTTTTTGTTCTCCAGTAAACATGTCAGTATCACCTCTGTGTTGTTTGGTTTAATCAATTAATACATTCCAGTGGAAAGAACGGTATAGCTGGAAGCAGGACGATTTTAAAAAGTTGAAACGGATTAAAGTAATCTATGGGAAATGCCTTAGGTAAGGAGTATAGGCAATATGTTTGAAACTAGAACGGTAGGTTGTAGGGCAATGACATCTGTCAAGATAGATCATCATTGATTACTGTATACAATAGGGAGCTAAGCTGTCAATCATTTTTCAGATAATTTTAAAACATGTTTGAAATACGAATAGTATGAAAAAAACTTGCATCATAGATCAAGTGTGTATATATTGTACATATAGTATATATACAATATATGAAATATATTTAAGGAGAATGGACTTGCATGCTAGATATGAAAAAACGCATTCAGTCAATCTGCGAAAGCGTTGGCTTATAACAGTGGGTTTATTTTTAATTATTCAATTACTGCTGATTGCAATCGATGGTACGTTTTTAGAGCCGAATTTGAATGATAGTGGCAATATGATCTCGCGTATCGGTACGTACATTTTAGAAGCTAGATTATTTACAGAGTGGATTACACCGTATTCCTTTCCACTTTTTAATTTACTCGTCATGCTACAGATCATTGCGATCTCGATTCAAGCGCTACAAGATATGATAAATCTTAGAATGTCAAAAAAGTAAAGAAGAGGTAATCTTATGCAAATTATCATTTCGAATCATTCAAAAGAGCCGATTTATAAACAAATCATTGCTCAAATTAAATCTTTAATTTTGTCAGGTGATTTGGGAGAAGGTGAGGCATTACCTTCTATACGTCAGCTGGCGAAGGATTTACAAATTAGTGTCATTACGACAAAACGAGCGTATGAAGAACTTGAAAAGGATGGCTTTATTTATTCTATCGTTGGTAAGGGTTCATTTATCGCAGAGCAAAATTTAGAAGTCATTCGTGAGAAGAAGCTAAAAGTGATTGAAGAGCAGTTAATGGATGTGATTACCAATAGTCGTGAAATGGGTCTGCCACTTAATGAATTACAGGACCTATTAAAGATTCTATATGAGGAGTGAAGACATGGAGCATGTGATTGAGTTACAAGATGTGAGCAAACAGTTTAAAGGATTTTCAATTGAACATATGAATTTACAGGTCAAACAGGGCTTTATTACAGGCTTTATCGGTGCAAATGGCGCTGGTAAAACGACCACGATTAAGATGATTATGAATTTGTTGAAATCAGATGCTGGGAAGATTCAATTATTTGGAATGGATTATGAAACACATGAGAAGGCAATTAAGGAACGTATTGGGTTCGTATATGATAGTAATGTGTTTTACAAAGGGATGAATTTAAAAGATATTAGACGTACTGTTGGCCCGGCTTATAAAAACTGGGATGACACTATTTTTTATCAATATGTAGAGCGATTTGAACTGCCACTTAACAAGGCGATTAAGACCTTTTCTAAAGGGATGCAAATGAAGGCGTCTCTTGCGGTGGCTTTATCACATCATGCTGAGCTCATTATTATGGATGAGCCAACTGCGGGACTCGATCCTATTTTCAGAAGAGAATTATTAAATATATTGCAAGATATTATGGTGGACGGGAAGCGAACGATTTTCTTTTCGACTCATATTACAACAGATTTGGACCGTATCGCAGATTATATCGCTTTAGTTGAT
>DVIO01000092.1 GCA_018711205.1 Candidatus Avamphibacillus intestinigallinarum
AGAGGCAGGATTTCCAATCGCCTCTCCTGGAGAAGTGAAAAATGTGAAAGAGATTGGAAGAGTTATCCATCATACAAGTGTAGCGGCATTATCACGTGCAAACCGAAAAGATATTGATGCAGCGATAGAAGGGCTAAGTACAGCAAAAGATCCATGCTTGCATATCGTGATTGCGACATCACCGATTCATCGTAAATATAAGCTTAATATGACAAAAGAACAGGTGATTGAAACGGCGGTCGATGCAATTCGTTATGGGAAACAACATTTTAATGAAATAGAATTCTCTTTAGAAGACGCCAGTCGAACAGAACCGGAATATATGTATGCTGTAATTGATGCGGCGATTCGAGCTGGGGCGACTGTCATTAACCTACCAGATACTGTCGGATTTGCCTCTCCTGTTGATTTTGGAAATATGTTCCGAAATGTAAGGGAGCATGTACCAAGCAGTGATCAGATTAAATTAAGTACACATTGTCATAATGATCTTGGTATGGCAACGGCTAACTCACTAGCGGCTATCCACGGGGGTGTAGATCAAATCGAAGGGACGATTAATGGTATTGGTGAACGTGCTGGAAATACTGCTATTGAAGAAATTGCCCTAGCACTAGAATTACGTTCTGATATATATCAGGCAACAACGAATATTAATACGAAAGAAATTTATAAAACGAGTGAACTTGTGCGCAAACATACAGGGATTGTCGTGCAACCGAACAAAGCAATTGTCGGGGCAAATGCTTTTGCACACGAATCGGGGATTCATCAGGACGGTGTCTTAAAAGAGCGGACAACGTATGAAATTATTAATCCAGAAACAATTGGTGCAGCCGGAACTTCAATGGTACTCGGGAAGCATTCCGGGAGACACGCATTGAAGAAAAAGCTTGAAGAGCTTGGCTTTAGCTTAGAAGATGGAAAATTAGCCGATGTATTTTCGCAGTTTAAAATTGCGATTGATGAGAAGAAGAAATTAACAGATGAAGAAATACGCAATTTGGTGGCACAAGCGTAAAAATAAAGGCTGTTTTTCGAACAGATTCACATCGAAAAACAGCCTTGTATGCTTGCGTATGTAGAAAGGGATAAAAACAGATGAAAAAACATCATATTTGGCTCGTAGCGGCACTGCTTTGGTGCATCATCATATTTGTGATTACTGAATTACCAGCTTCTACAGGCAGCGAAACAAAAGGTATCTTGGCATTTTTGTTTGGCCTAGAAGGTGATGCGCTTCAAACGGCGAATTATGTCATGCGAAAATCCGTTCATCTTGGCTCTTACGGATTAATGGCATTTTTATTCTTCATGGGCCTAAGACGGAAACGTTTCTTGCTCGCTTGGCTTTTTACAACAATATATGCGTGTATAGATGAATGGCATCAAGTCTATGTCCCGAACCGAACTGGCGCACTTGGAGATGTCATGATTGATTCAATCGGCGCCTTCACTGTTTTAACTGTTATTTACCTTATTATACGAACAAAAGCATGGATTAAATAAGCTGCTCTAATTTCACGCGTTTGTGTACTAGATAAATGATTAAAGTAGCGAGTAGCATTGTAACAAATTCACTTATACCCGATGTGACCCAAAGGACTAAGAAAGCATCTTTTAAGCCGACAAATATTTTTAACATGTACGCAATAATAAACATATTAAATGAAAATACGAATGAGTTGATCAGCATTAAGATCACTTTATGGCGGATAAATTGTGCAAATAATAATGTAATGCTCAGTGAAAGAGTTGTATGAAGTACACCGAAAAACAAATCAGCTTTTGTCGGTGATAACATCAAATTTGCAATAAATACACCTGCAATAATGCCGAAAAAGTACTTTTTATTAAATACAATAAGATGATTAAATAATTCAGATAAACGAAATTGAATATTTAAAAATCCAAAAGGTGCAATTGTTGCGGTCACAACAAAATATAGTGCAGCAACAACTGCATTCACGACAAGTGTTCTTATATTCATTTTGAATAATCTCTCCCTTAGTTTTTTTACGTGGGATGGTCTCGAACCACGGCTAGACGAACTTTAATAAATTATCACATCTAGCTAGTTTTGTCTATAACTCTTTAGGCGAATTGACTGTCGAGGAAGCTGACAACCTTTTTAAAAGCATCTTGGACGACTGGTTTTTCGTCTTCATAATCAAAAGTATGTTTGCCATCTTTAATCGTAATCAATTCACTCTCTATATTATGTTGTTGTAATGCTTTGTGCATTTGTACAGATTCTTCGTAAGGCACATCTTCATCTGCGTCCCCATGTAAAAGAAGAGTTGGGGGATAGGCTTCATCTATTTGATCAACTGGACAGAATGGGCGTAAGTGATCACGGTAAATAACCGGGTCAAGCCCTGTTACATAATCAAGCCATTTTCCTTGCTGACGGCAGAATAAATAAATCGCGTATCGTTGTTCAATTGGAGCAGAAGCTGTTGGTGATTTTTGGATCAATTGTTGTGCAAGCTTCTCAGGGACTTTCGTCATCTTATTAAAATGTCTGCTTGGTGTTGTATACCAAGAACCTAAAATATTGCCATATCCATAAAACGAAACGATGGCTTTAGGACGATAAGCTTCAAATGTTCCGGTCGTTAAAGCTAGATAACCTCCAGCAGAGCTGCCAACAACCGCTACATTTTCAGGATCAAAATCTAACTCTTTAGCGCCTAATTCATAAATCCATTTCATGCAATCTTTTATATCCCGAATGATATCAGGTAATTTCGATTCTGGTGCGAGACGATACTCGATTGAATAGACGTTATATCCAGCGTTTAAATAGAAGTCCCGTTGCGCTTTTTTCATATCATTACTCGTTCCCCAAATAAGGCCGCCTCCATGAATAAAAATAACAAGAGGCGCTTTTTTTACATTCACAGCATAGTAATCCCCTTGAATATGTAACTGATTGACTTGTTTATACGTAACTCTCTTCATTATAAAAATCTCCTTTAATCAACTGATGTGTATACCTATATTGTACTGCTAATTGCTTTTGATTCAAAAAGATTGAATTAACAGATTATATGTTGAAAATGCTTTATATTTAAAAAATTCAACCGATATAGAATTAAGAATACATATGACTAAAAACAACGAGAAAGAGGGAGTCACAATGAAGTGGACAGTTGGAAAGAAGCTCAGCATGATATTTGTCATTTTAATGGTTGTCATCATGATCATCAGTTTGGTAGGTATTATCAGTACATATACGTTAAATAAAAATATGAAAGAAACAGATGATACAATCATTCCGAAGTTGCAAACGATTCAAGGTCTTGCTCAAAATACAGAGAAAATACATGGAACAATTCAAAGTCACATTCTCTCAAAAGATGAAGAATTTGAATTGAAA
>DVIO01000093.1 GCA_018711205.1 Candidatus Avamphibacillus intestinigallinarum
CATTATTTTTGTGAAAGAGCACGCCTTTTATTGAAATAATCAAGCATGTATAAGGCGATTTCATATAATAAAAGAAAAGCAGTTAACATAGCCCAAATCGTGATAAACTGTACTAAAATTTTAGATAAAACAGTTGGTACAGTATAGTGAGGGCTGTCTAACATATGTCGTGTAAAAGCATAAAACATACCAAAGGTAAAATTGCGTGACCATTGCGAAATATGATAGTTTCCGATACCTTTTTTAAATCCTAATGATTGAATGCGCTTTGTCGCTCGAATGATTTCGATGATCTCGATAAAAACGAGTAATATAAAGACCAAAGTCCAAAACGCCAACATGGCATTCGTTGACAGAGATTGAGTTGAAACAATTGCTAAACCAGTAATAGAAAGTGCACCGTGAATCACACAATTTGTATTGTTCCAATCTGTAACTAAATCCCATTTTTTAGTGAAATTATATCGATTTAGGAGTAAAATAATACCAAGCGCATAAAACAGAAGACCGAGAACAATAATTGGTCTCAAGTAGGCAAATTTAATCGGAAACACACTATTGATAAGTAGAACAATTGATTGAGTTGCAACTGCTGATAATAAAATGAGCCCATGGACTTTATCTTTGTAATCATGTTTATAAAGTTGTATAAAGTTATACACAATTAAAAATACAAAACAAATCCATATGGACACATTAATAAATGTCATAAAATAAATGATGTTACGAAAATCTGGAAAGTATTTTATTAAGACATTACAAAGCACTGAAATACCAGCAATCCATGTACCAACTGCAAATGATTGAATTGGATTTTGTAGTAATGTAAGTCGATATACTTTATCGAACAAAAATGAATAAGATAATTGAAAGTAAATGGGTAGCCAGACAATCAGTAACAAAATAGTTGAGATGACACCAAAACGTAAACCAAAGATAGAAAAACTTGTTGCTGGACCATATACAAAAATTCCCAAAGACATAATAAATGCTGCTGATGTAGGATTGATTCTATTTATTTTCATGTAACAACACATCCGATTTGAAGTTGTCTCTATAATATCATACCGTATTTTTTTATGGTATATTGGGTATATACCAATCAAGCACTAAAATGGTAAAATTTACAATTTAACAAATAAACCCAAATGAAAGATTTATAGGTAAACATAACCTAATAGTAATAAAAATTTAATAATTTGTAATTTCTTTGTGATAGCCATGACGGAAAGTTTGGTTTATGATAAAAGCTAGTAGAAAAACGCTATGAAAGCGAATAGAAGACGGTGCATATAGCATGATGATAAAATTTTTGATAAATGTTAGAAATTTATACACAATTACACCCTTAAATACAAAAGTTGTTACGAAAACTTTAACAGATGGAGGTGCTGGGAAATGGTAACCAGCCCGTCATTGAAAAAAATCTCTATAGAAGAACTTGTAAAATCGGCGCAAGATGGTGATGAGTTCGTTTTAGATTATTTATTAAAAACATATCAACCATTTATTGCTAAAAATGTTTCGGAAGTTTGTAAACGATATATCGATCCAAAAAGAGATGATGAATTTAGTATCGGATTAAGCGCGTTTAATGAAGCGATTATGCAGTACGCTCCAGAACGTGGTTCTTTTTTTGCTTTTGCTAAATTAGTTGTGAAACGAAAAGTCATTGATTACATTCGATATACAACGAAGAATCCGACAGCTGTATCATTGGATGAGTCCTTTGATGAAGAGCAGATGGAAAATCCGGCTGAGATTTCATTAGTAAAAGAGAATTATAAAAAAGAACAGGACTCTTGGTATCGAAAACAAGAAATTATAGAGTATTCTAAAAAATTAGCGGAATTTAAGATTACGTTAGAAGAACTAACGAAGGTATCTCCAAAGCATAAGGATGCAAGAGAATCCGCCATACACACAGCTAAAATACTATATAATGATGAAGAACTCAGATCTTTTGTTAAAACAACCCATAAACTTCCGATCAAAGAACTTGTTAAGTTAGTCGATGTCAGCAAGAAAACATTAGAGAGAAATCGTAAGTTTATTGTAGCAATTTTTATTGTACTTGATGGAGATTATATATTTTTAAAAGAGTACGTAAAGGGGATAGGTCAGTGAATAAAGGTGTCGTAATGGAAAAACACCGGAAATATATGATTGTCTTAACGGCTGACGGTCATTTCGAAAAGACCGAATTAAACACTGATGCTGAACTCGGTGAGGAAGTCACATACACTCCTATGAAACGACGTACGTTTTCATGGGGATCATTCCCATTTTTTGAATTTACAAACATGCCTGTAAAAGTGTTAAGTGTTTGTGCGCTCTTTATTTTAATTCTTTTACCGTTTCATTTTATTCCAAATCAAACGAATGAGACGTATGCATATGTAAATTTAGATATTAATCCGAGTATGGAATTGGAAGTGAATCAAGCGTTAGAGGTTAAAAAAGTAAAAGCCTTGAATGAAGACGCTGAAAAGCTCCTTAATCATTCCAATGATTACATCGGTACCGATTTAGCGGAAGTGGTTAATCAGATTATGGAAGACTCTGTTCATAATCATATGAACAAAAATGGCAAGCAAGTATTACTCGGTGTGAGTTATGCTGGAAAACAAGATGAGTCTAAGCGTGTATTAACCCATATTAAAGAGTATAGTTTGAAACAAAAAGATGATTGGAAATCTGTTGCATATAAAGTGCCTTTAGATGTTTGGCAAGAGGCGCATGATCAAGAGATTTCAATTAATAAATTGTTGGCAATGGAATCCGAAAAGAAAAATTCAAGTATTATTGAAAAATTAACAACAATGGGTTCAATTTCTTTAAAAGATCAAGCTATTATTAATTCTTTTTATTATCCGGATAAAGAAAAGGACTCAAAAGCCAATTCAATCAAATCACATAAAGAGAAAGAAAAAGATAATACAACGGATAAAGATCACAAACCGAGCAAAAAAACAGAGAAACAACCGAAACAGCATAACAAGCCAACACAAAAACAACAACCGAAACAATCTAAAGAACAACCTAAGCAATCAACTGAAAAAACAAAACCTAATGAAAATCCGAAATCAAATCAACAAAACAAACCTAAACGTGAGCAACAACAAAACAATCAGCAAAACCAAAACAAACAGAACTCAAACCATGAAGACAAGCAACAAAATCAATCGAATCAAAACAACCAACAGTATAAAAAGTATCAACAAAACAACCAGAACAAACAATATCATAACCAACAAAAAGAGTATCACAACGAACAGAAAAATAAATACAAAGAAAAAGGCGAACAATATAGAAAACAAAACCAAAATCGCTATAAAAATAATCATCAATCCAATGAGAATCAGGAGTACGATGATTAGTTCTTTAACCGTAGAGCAGAACGCTCTACGGTTTTTTGTTTTACCAAAAAATACGTTTATAGAAACGCATAAAAGTGTGGAAAGAGAACATCATAAACGTACATCAAAAAAGGAGGTAATGTTTTGATGAAAACAAAATTAATTGGTTTAACACTTGCTGCATCTGTAGCGCTTGTTGGTTGTAATACAAATAATGATCATGAAGAAGGTATGCGTAATAACGACCGGAATCCAGTTGAACAAACGAGATATAATGAAGATATGAATGATTTGGATGAAGGTGTAAGACAAAAAGATGATAAAAACACGTATGATCGTGATCAAGTAGATACCAATGATCGTGCTGATAATGACAATCAGCGAGATCGCACAGATGATCACCGGAAAACGGATGATAAAAATAATGAAGACCGTTATGCTGTATCAAAAGATGCGGCAAACCGGATTACTGATGAGTTAAAAGAAATTGATGGTGCGTATGTGATTACGACTAACAACAATGCATATGTTGCAGCAAAGCTTGATAAAGATCATGACGGAAAATCTGGAAAAGAATTAACAGACGATTCAAAGAAAAAAATTAAAAAAATCGTTAAAGATACAGAAACAGATATTGA
Organism: Candidatus Avamphibacillus intestinigallinarum; assembly: GCA_018711205.1. Taxonomy (GTDB): domain Bacteria; phylum Bacillota; class Bacilli; order Bacillales; family Amphibacillaceae; genus Avamphibacillus; species Avamphibacillus intestinigallinarum. Next base: position 3,998 of record DVIO01000093.1, read on the forward strand.
TCATGTATATGTTACAACAAATCCAGATTTCACCAACTTATTAAATAAATATGCTGATGATGTAGACAATGACAAGCCAATTGGTGGTTTCTTTGATCAAATTGGAAATATGATTGAACGCGTATTTCCACAGGATAAATCATAAGTCAATATTTTAAAGTGAGCAGCGTATGGCATATAAAAGCCGTACGCTTCTTTTTATGAGCAAAAGCATGCATTTCTTGAATCAATAAAGCGCTTTTGCTATGATAAACATAGTTTGAATAGAGCTGTTGAGAAGGAGAGATGATGCATGAAAAAGATGAATGTGGAAAGCTTCAATCTTGATCATACAAAGGTAAAAGCACCATATGTTCGATTAGTAGGTGTTACTGAGGGGTCTAATGGGGACAAAGTTTATAAATACGATATTCGCTTTAAGCAACCAAATAAAGAACATATGCAAATGGATGCGCTGCATTCGATTGAACATTTAATGGCAGAAAATATTCGGAATCATATCGATAACGTGTTAGACATTGGGCCAATGGGATGTCAAACGGGTTTTTATTTAGCCGTCATTAACAATGATTCTTATGAAGAAGTATTAACGGCTTTAGCTAAAACATTAGAAGATGTCATACATGCGAAAGAAGTGCCAGCTTGTAATGAGGTGCAATGTGGTTGGGCAGCAAACCATAGTCTGGAAGGTGCACAGCAACTCGCTAAAGACATGTTAGCTAAACAAGATGAGTGGAACATTGTTTACGCATCATAAAAGTTAAAAAGATGACTGAATGTCATCTTTTTTATCTGAAATAAAACGAACGACATAAAGGAGTAAAACAACATGAGTAGTAATCCAATTGAATATTTAAAAACAAACCGTGATACATTATTAACGGACTTGAACAACTTTTTGTCAATTCCAAGTGTGAGCACTGATTCATCGTTTAAAAAACAAATGTATGAAGCAGCGAGATTTGTTCAAGAACATCTTGAGCGTATCGGTTTTCAAAAAGCAGAGATCGAAGAAACAGATGGACATCCACTAGTATATGGAGAATACAATTGTCCTAATGCAGATGCTCCTACTGTCTTATTCTATGGTCATTACGATGTTCAGCCTGTAGATCCCATTGACGAATGGACAACTGACCCCTTTACACCGACGATTCGTGATGGACGTTTGTATGCACGTGGCTCAAGTGATGATAAAGGGCAAGTATTTATGCACTTAGCTGTGTTTGAAGCATTTATGAAAACAGATGGCGCTATCCCTGTAAATGTCAAAGTGTGTATTGAAGGCGAGGAAGAGATTGGGAGCGAGCATCTTTATGCTACGCTTCAAGAAAAGAAAGAACAATTTCAAGCGGATTTTGTTGTGATTTCGGACTCCGGTATGGTTGGATTAAATCAACCAACCATCTTATATGGCCTAAAAGGATTTACTGGTATTGAAATCGATGTTCATGGACCAAGTCATGATTTGCATTCTGGTTTATATGGTGGGGCCGTAAGAAATCCAGCAATGGCGTTAGCACATATATTAGCTGGCTTAAAAGATGAACAGGAAATTGTGACAGTTGATGGTTTTTATAACAATGTACAAGAAATTGATAGCTTTGAACGTACGTTAATGAGTCATGTCGAACAAGAGGATTATCAAAAAACATGTGGCGTAAGCGAAACGGTTTCAGAAAAAGGCTATACTGCTTTGGAACATACGATGGCTCGACCGACACTTGAAATAAATGGTATGTATTCTGGCTATCAAGGTGAAGGCACAAAAACGATTATTCCAAGTATAGCAACGGCTAAAATCACTTGCCGTCTTGTACCAGGTCAAGATCCAGAAGATATTCAAAACCGTTTAGAAAAGCATATTTTAGCTCAGGCACCAAGCGGTGTAACAGTAAATGTGAAAAAAGAAAAATTATCAGCGAAAGCTTATAAAGTTGAACCTAATCATCCGTTGATTAAAAAAGCAGCAGATAGTTATACTAAAGCTTTTGGTAAGGAAACGGTGTACATGCGAATGGGGGGATCTATCCCTGTTGTTGAATGGTTGGACGATTTATATGGTATTCCAATTGTCTTATTAGGTTTTGGAACGCCAGAGGATAGACTGCATTCTCCAAATGAGAGCTTCCCATTAGACAGTTTTGATAAAGGTATGGAAACCCTTGTTCATTATTGGAATAGCTTTAAATAAACATAGCTTCAGATGACAAGAATAGTTGTCATCTGAAGCTATTTATATATTTGTCATGCAAGAAATAAGACAATATGATAATATTTAAGAAGCGAAATAAGCAACGTATATTAGATGATACAATATTATATTTTAGTTGAAGGGATGACATAGATGATTACAAGAAAAAGTAAACGTGAAATAGAAGCAATGGATAAAGCAGGAGATTTACTTGTCGCTGTTCATAAAGAAATTGCCAAAATGATTCGTCCCGGTATTTCAACAATGGAAATTGATGCATTTGTTGAAAAATACTTAAAAGATCATGGTGCGATACCGGAACAAAAAGGCTTTAATGGGTATCCTTATGCGACTTGCGCATCGATAAATGATGAGATTTGTCATGGCTTTCCACGTAAAACACCATTAAAAGACGGAGATATTGTGACGATTGATATGGTTGTCAACTTAAATGGTGCTTTAGCGGATTCTGCATGGACCTATGCAGTTGGTGATGTTGATGAAAAAGGAAAACGTTTAATGGATGTGACTCATAAAGCAATGTATTTAGGAATTGAGCAAGCTAGAGCTGGAAACCGTCTTGGTGATATTGGTCATGCAATCCAAACGTATGCAGAAGGTGAAGGTTTCTCTGTTGTACGTGATTTCACTGGGCACGGTATTGGACCGACTCTTCATGAAGAGCCGCACATTCCTCATTACGGCTTACCCAATAAAGGGTTGCGTCTAAAAGAGGGCATGGTCATTACGATTGAACCGATGATTAATGAAGGTGTTTGGCAGATGAAGATGGATGATAATGATTGGACAGCTAGAACCCAAGATGCTGGAAGATCTGCTCAGTATGAACATACATTAGCGATTACAAAAGATGGTCCTCCAATCATATTAACGGATCAAGGTGAAGAAAGGGATCTATAAATATGTTTTAAAAGACGTTCCTATGTTACGTTTTGGGACGTCTTTTTAGTTCTTACATGATGTCAAACAAGAGGAGCAATGAGCGTATGAAAGAGGCTATAACAGAAAATGAATCAAGACAACAAATGATCAAACAAGGACTAACAGCAGCATTGCCGCTTGTTTTAAGTTATGTACCGGTGGCGATTACGTTTGGTGTTTTAGCACAAGAAGCAGGATTAACTTTGGTTGAAACGCTACTTATGAGTGTATTGGTTTATGCAGGAGCAGCACAGTTTATGGGTGTTAATATGATTGCTGTTGGCTCTAGTACCGTTGAGATTATTGTAGCGACGTTTGTGTTAAACTTTCGGCATTTTATCATGAGCTTTTCATTTATGAATCAATTGCGTGCATTTTCACTATATCAAAAAGCGCCATTAACTTTAGGGTTAACCGATGAAACCTTTGCTGTTTCTGCAATCCATAAAGAAAAATCTCAGCAAAAGCATGGATTGATCTTTTATACCACAGTTATTTTAGCAAGTTACATATCATGGATAATCGGTACATTAATTGGTGGCTTGATCGGGGAAATTATTCCACCACAACTTAGCGAAAGTATGGGGATAGCGTTATATGCTATGTTTATTGGCTTACTCATTCCCATGGTGAAAACGGAAATCAGAATTGGTTTAATCGCAATTTTGGCAATGCTTATAAATTTACTTGCAGGACAATTTGTTACCGAAGGCTGGGCAATTGTCATTGGTACGATAGCAGGTGGATTTAGTGGGATATTTTTATTAAAGGAGAACGAATCATGATTTTTATCATCATCATTGGTATGGCGCTCGTTACGTTATTTCCAAGGGTTATACCTAGCTTTATTGTAGATAAATTAGAATTTAAACCATGGCTGAATCGTTGGCTAAATTCTATTCCTTATGCTGCATTAGGGGCACTTATTTTTCCGGGAATTCTTTCAGTTAAATCTGGTTCTCCAACAGTTGGACTGATTGGCGGAATAGTAGCGATTATATTAGCCTTAATTGGTTTGAATGTTATTTTTGTCGTGCTAGGCGCAATTGCAACAGTATATATGTTGACGATGTAGTGTATTTATATTTCCCTGTATAATCTATCTTCATGTGAACATACTAACTTCATGAATATGAAGAAGGATGAAGATGACTATGACAGAGAAGAAACAACAAATTGATAAAGGTTGGGTGATTGTTTCCCTTTCATCCATTCCATTAATTATGACCTTAGGTAACTCGATGTTAATTCCAATATTGCCCATGTTGGAAAATAAGGTTGATATTACGAAGTTACAAACAAGTTATATTATTACAGTGTATTCCATTGTCGCTATTATTTGTATTCCAATAGCGGGTTATTTATCCGATCGCTTTGGGCGTAAAAAAATTATTATTCCTGCGCTTATTTTAACAGGAATCGGTGGACTTATTGCAGGTATCAGTTCCTGGAAGATGGATGATCCATATGTTCTTATTATCATAGGCCGTATTTTACAAGGTATTGGAGCATCAGGCGCGATGCCGATTGTATTGCCACTTGTTGGAGATATCTTCAAAAGTGATAAAGAAGCGAGTACAACGTTAGGAATCGTCGAAACATCGAATACGATTGGGAAAGTACTCAGTCCGATTTTAGGGGCGGCATTGGCAGGCGTGATTTGGTTTTTACCATTTTTATCAATTCCAGTCTTCAGCTTAGTTTCATTATTACTCGTTATATTTTTAATTAAGGAAAAGGATAAAGATCCAGAGGACGATATTAGTTTCCAAACCTATTGGCAACAAATTGTTTCTTGTTTTCGTGAGCATGCCCGTTGGCTTATCGCTGTATTTATCATTGGTGCTATTTTAATGTTTATTTTATTTGGCTTTTTATTTTATTTATCTAATATATTAGAAGATGACTTTTCGTTTGAAGGGGTAAAAAAAGGCTTCTTACTTGCGATTCCATTATTAGCTTTAGCGATTGCATCCTTTAGTGCAGGTAAGTTTATTGGTGATGATCTACTTAGAATGAAATGGTTATTGTTTGTTGGCATAGTTGTAACTGGTATTTCAGTTATATTTATCATCTGGGCTGATCATTTTATCTCGCTCATTATCACCTTTTTATGCTGTGGGATTGGGATTGGTTTGGCTTTACCTCCATTAGATGCTTTAATTACAAAGAGTTTAGATCAAGAGGTAAGAGGTGTGATTACGTCTGTCTATAGTGCTATGCGTTTTATTGGAGTCGCTTTAGGTCCGCCAATCATTGCTGTTTTAATGAAACAGAACCTTGTTTGGATGAGTAGCTTACTCGTGATTTGTGCCCTTATTGCAGGTGTTCTAGCATTTAAACAAATTACACCAGAACAAAAAACAACTTAAATAGCTTGTCTCTCCTTGCAATTTTTCTAAATATTTAGGATAATAGGAAAAAGGAACAAGGGGGCACGTTCCATGAAAAAGCAATTGAATTTAAATCAGTATCACCGTTATCAAGGTAAAGTGTTAACAGCTCATAAGGAAATACCTTATGACATTCAATTAAGCACACGACTGATTTTAGATGAGTTATGCTTTAACTGGAATAAAGCGTATTTCGAACGCGAAATTAACCGTTCCATTGATGAAAAGAATAAAGCAGCATTTTTAGCATTAAGTAAACAATATAAACACTATATAGTCTAAGTGCCTTGCCATTTTGGTAAGGCATTTTTTTAGAGAGATGGAGGGTATAGAAATGGAATATCGCATTGAAAAGGATTCATTAGGTGAGGTGAAAGTACAACAAGATAAGTATTGGGGGGCACAAACAGAAAGAAGTAAAAGAAATTTTCCAATTGGACAAGAAAAAATGCCTCGAGATATCATTCATGCATTTGCAATATTAAAGCGCGCAACAGCAACAGCAAATAATAAGTTAGGCCTTTTAGAAGAGCATAAAAAACAAGCAATTCATTATGCGACAGATCTCATTCTAGACGATAAGTTAACTGAGCATTTTCCACTTGTTGTATGGCAAACGGGGAGTGGTACTCAATCCAATATGAATGTAAATGAAGTCATTGCCCATGTTGGAAACCAGTGGCTAGAAAAAGAACAAAAGTCAGAACGCCTACATCCAAATGATGATGTGAATAAGTCTCAAAGTTCTAATGATACATATCCAACCGCTATGTATGTGGCTTGTTCTTTAAAATTAAAACGAGAAGTCTTGCCTGCCATTCAAAGATTAACGAAGACGTTACAAGAAAAAAGTGAGGCATTCGCCTCTATCGTAAAAATAGGTAGGACCCATTATCAAGACGCGACACCTATTACACTAGGTCAAGAAATAAGTGGTTGGGTTGCTATGTTAGAACAGGCTTCAACGATGATACAAGAAAGTCGCAACCACTTGCAAGCCTTAGCAATCGGGGGAACAGCAGTTGGAACAGGTTTAAATACTGAACCTGGGTTTGCTGATTATGTTTGTGAAGAGATTACAGCACTTACAAATGATACATTTACATCGGCGCAAAATAAATTCCATGCGTTAACGAGTTATGATGAAATCGTTTATGCACATGGGGGATTAAAGGCTTTAGCGGCAAATGTATTAAAAATCACAAATGATATTCGATTTTTAGCTAGTGGGCCTAGATCTGGAATTGGTGAAATTACGATTCCGGCAAATGAACCAGGCAGTTCAATTATGCCAGGAAAGGTAAATCCAACACAATGTGAAGCACTAAGTATGGTATGTGTGCAAGTGCTGGGCAATGATGCAACAATTGGTATTGCTGCTAGTCAAGGACATTTAGAATTGAATGTTTATAAACCATTGCTAGCTTATAATTTCTTGCAATCCTGCGAACTGCTCGCTACTGCTATCGATTCCTTTAATGAACGCTGTGCAGTTGGGATAGAGGTGAATACAGAACGAATAGAAAAATATCTACATGATTCTCTCATGCTTGTAACTGCGTTAAATCCACATATTGGATACGAAAAATCGGCAGAAATTGCTCAAAAATCTTTTGCGGAAAATAAACGTCTGCGGGATGTTGCCGTTGAACTCGGTTATGTTACAAAAGAACAATTTGATGTGTATGTAAACCCTGAACGAATGGCCCATCCACACGATTAACTTCCTATAGGATTCCTTAAATTACCATTAAATCCTCCTCATAGTTCAGTCTGAACTGCACATGATAAGGTGTACAGGAGGTGATCATGATGGCTAATTCAAACAATTCAAATGAGCTTGTCGTACCAGGTGTACAACAAGCATTAGATCAAATGAAATATGAAATTGCTTCAGAATTCAATGTAAACCTCGGTGGTGAAACAACATCACGTTCTAACGGCTCTGTTGGTGGAGAAATCACTAAGCGTCTTGTACAAACTGCTCAAGAACAATTAAAAGGTCAACAAAACTAAATTTAATATGATATGGCTAAAAGGGAGGGAGACCTCCCTTTTTATGATGCTAAAATTAAAAAAAATAACTGTTATCGGTGTACATATAGTCCTACGTCTGATATAGTATTGGACAGTTTCATATATGAGGAGGAAGTACTGTGGCTAATTTATATGACAAAGCTTATGATTTTGAAAAAGCAATGCGCGAAAGTGATGAATTTAATGGATTAAAAGCAGCTTATGAAGCTGTAATGGGAAATGCTGAAGCAAAAGCATTATTTGAAGAATTCCGTGATACACAAATGTCTCTTCAAGAAAAACAAATGAATGGAGAAGAGATTACGGAAGAAGAAGTACAAAAGGCAAATGAAATTGTAGAAAAGGTTCAAAAAGATAGCTTGATTTCAAAATTAATGGAAGAAGAGTATCGTTTGAACACAATTATTAACGAAATCAGTGGTATTATTACAAAACCACTTGAAGAACTTTACTCAGCAGAATAAGTATTATGAACATACCTCCAAAATGATTTGGGGGTATTTTTCTAGGAAGCGTTATTTTCAGATTATTTCATGTATACTATCTGTAAAAGGGGGTAAAATGATGAGTTTACAATTAGAGCATTTAACAAAGAAGTTTGGAAAGCATGTAGCTGTTAACGACATTACATTGGAAATACCAGAAGGCGAGATTTTTGGATTTCTTGGGGGAAACGGCGCTGGTAAAACAACCACTTTCCGATTAGCACTTGGCTTGTTACAAGCGACTGAAGGACATATTTTATGGAAAAACAAACCGCTAACACATGAGCAAAGTCAATTGATTGGCTATTTACCAGAAGAGCGGGGCTTATATGAGAAGCTAACGGTAAAAGAACAATTAACGTATTTAGGAAGACTAAAAGGCATGGAGAAGCAAGAAATTTTAAGTGAATTAGCAGCTTGGTTACAAAGGTTTAAAGTAAGTGAATATATGGATAAAAAGGTTGAAGAGTTATCTAAAGGAAACCAACAAAAAATTCAATTTATCTCAGCTGTTCTCCATCAACCAGAATTCCTCATTTTAGATGAACCTTTCTCAGGTTTAGATCCCGTAAATGTTGAACTTATGAAGGAAGCTGTAATGGATTTAAATAAGCAAGGGACAACGATTGTGTTTTCTTCACATCAAATGTCACATGTTGAAGAATTATGTCGTCATGTGTGTATTTTGCAGCATGGCAAGCCAGTTGTACAAGGCGCTTTGACAGATATTAAGACATCCTTTGGTAAGAAGAATTTAACGATTTTAGGAGATGTATCATTTGATTTTTTACAGTCCATGCCAGGCGTTGTGAAATATACTGAGATCATTGGGGGTTGTCGTTTACAAATCGAGAATGAGAACGTCTCACAACAAATCTTTAATGGTCTACAGGGTAAAGGGTTTATCCGCAAATTTGATTTGGAAGAACCGACCTTAAATGATATCTTTATTGACAAAGTGGGTGCTTCTTATGAATAAGTTTTGGACGGTATTATCACATACATATATATCACGATTTAAAACAAAATCATTTCTAATTACGACATTATTGACCATCGGTATTATTTTTTTAATTGGTAATTTACCACAAATTATTGATTCCTTTACAAATGATGAAAAAAAGATTGCTGTGATTGATGAAAAAGAGCAGTATTTTACAATTTTGAGTGAAGGCATTGAACAAGATGCAAATGATATTGAATTAACAGAATATACAAAAAGTGAGAAGGTAGCTAAAAAGGCGGTTGAAGCTGGAGAATATGATGGGCTTGTCGTGGTTGAATCTGACAAATCCGGTTATCCAACAGGAAAGTACTATGAGGATAGTGCATATGAATCTCAAGTATTTGACATGATTACGGAACAGTTACAACAAATTAAAACACAAATGATTGTAGCTGAGGCTGATATTAGTGAAAAAGAATTGGCAAAAATACAAGAGCCTGTTGCATTTACTGCAGAATCGATTGACCAAGACGCCAAAACGGATGAGGAATTAAATCAGGCACGGGGCATTTTATATGTGATGTTATTCGTTTTATATTTTGCCATTATATTTTATGGGAATATGATTGCGACAGAGGTTGCGACAGAGAAATCTTCACGTGTTATGGAAATATTAGTTTCAAGTGTGTCGCCTGTTGTGCACATGTTCGGAAAAATTAGCGGTATTGCATTGTTAGGGTTAACACAAATTGTTGCGTTTGCAATCGCCGGTATCATTGTTCTCGTGCAAAAACAAAGCGAATTAACAGATGGCGTATTTGAATTCTTTGGTGTCCAAGATGTGTCATTTTCACTCGTCATATATGCCATTGTTTTCTTCTTATTAGGCTATTTGCTATTCGCTACACTAGCTGCGACACTTGGTTCGCTCGTTACGCGAATTGAAGATGTTCAGTTACTCATGACACCGATTATTATGCTTGTTGTGGCTGCGTTCATGATTGCGATGTTTGGACTGGGAAATCCAGCGACAACCTTTATTACGGTCTGTTCATTCATTCCATTTTTCGCACCGATGATCATGTTTTTACGGGTAGGGATGTTAGATGTTCCAATGTATGAGGTGCTCATATCATTAGGCATTTTAATTGGAACGATTGCTTTAATCGGTGTAATTGGAGCGCGTGTATATAAAGGTGGCGTACTGATGTATGGATCATCTAGTTCATTTAAGAATTTGAAGAAGGCATTCCAATTAACGAAAAAAGAATAAATTGGTCACACGAGGAAGTGGTTAACCACTTCCTTTTTTATGAGTATGCAAGCATTCAAATAATTTGTTAAAATACATGTAACCTATGTTCGTTACTCATGAATATATCAAGTTTGGTAACGGGAAAAGGAGGGACTATAATGGGGATTGCACAGCATCGTTTTGGAGATGCATTTGATCAATTTGTATTGATTAAAACTGCTACAAAAGGAACGACTAGTAATGGTAAGCCATTTTTAACTTTAATATTGCGTGATGCGACTGGTGAAATCGAAGCGAAATTATGGGATGCTTCGGAAGAGGATGAAGCCTTGTACCGTGCTGAAACAATTATTCATGTTTCAGGTGAGATCATTAAGTTTCGCAACAAGCCTCAACTTCGCATTCAAACGATTCGAATTGCGACAGATTTAGATGGTGTGAAGGTTAGTGACTTTGTTGAAAAATCACCAGTTAGTATAGAAGCCTTACAAGAAAAAATCAATGAAGCTATTTTTGAGATGGAAAACCCAACTTTACAAAGAATCACTCGCGCGTTTATTAGGAATTATCAAGATGACTTTTTTAAATACCCAGCTGCAGCTAATATTCATCATGAATATGCTTCAGGGTTGGCACATCATACGGTAAGCATGATTGAGCTCGCAAGACAAATATGCCGATTATATCCAGAAGTGAATCGTGATTTGTTGTATGCAGGTGTCATCCTACACGATATTGGAAAGCTAAAAGAGCTTTCTGGTATTTTAACGACATCTTACACGGTTGAAGGTAAGTTACTTGGACATATTACGATCATGGTTGATGAAATTGGCCAAATGGCGAAAGAGCTAAAAATAGAAGAAAAAGAAGAGGTGCTTGTATTACAACATCTTGTACTTACACACCATGGTAAACCTGAATGGGGGAGTCCAAAACAACCGATTATTCGTGAAGCTGAACTCTTACACTTGATCGATTTAATTGATGCGCGCATGAATATGCTAAATCGGGCGTTAGATAAAACAGAACCAGGAGAATTTACTGAACGATTATTTGGTCTAGATCAACGTGCCTTTTATAAACCATTGTTTGAATAAGAAACAATTTGCATGATTTACGCCAGCTGCTCATATACATCGAATAGGAATGAAGGACAAGGGAGAGTGAGTGAATGTTTGGCATTCCAATTTGGGTGTATGGGACTATCGTGTTGATTTTCCTATGTGGTTATATGGCATTTCGTGCCATGCGAGCAGAACAAAAACTAGAACAACAATTTATCGAAGAGGAAGGCTCCATTTATATTAAAAGAATGGAAGAAGAACGAGAATGTCGAAAAGGACAACATACAGAATCTTCATAGTAAAAAGCGATGCACCCATGTAGAGTGCATCGCTTTTTTTTAGTATATTTATTGCATTGGCATAGCTGGTGTATCATCTTTTTCAAAGATATCTTCTAAGTCTTTATCTTTTACTTTAATTTTTGCGTCATCTAAAAGTTTATCTAATTTTTCTTGTGCTTCATTAGGGTCAACTTTTTGAGTAGCCAATTCACGTTTAATTTGTGGTTTCTCTTCTTTTAGAGATCCAACATCTTTGTTTTCACGAGTGTTTAACACTTGAATAATGTGGAAACCATTTTGGGATTGTACCGGATCTGAAATCTCATCTTTTTTAAGTTTAAATGCCGCATTTTCGAAATCTGGATCCATTGTACCAACCGTGAAGTAGTCTAGTTTTCCACCTTCATCTTTTGTACCTTCATCTGTTGAATACTCTTTAGCAAGTTTTTTGAAGTCTTCACCATTATCTAGTTTTTTCTTAACTTTTTCAGCTGTTTTCTTGTCATCTACTAGAATGTGACGTGCTTCAATTTCTTTTTTCATTCTGTCATATTGTTTTTTAATTTCTTTATCAGAAACTTTAATGTCTTCCGTTAATGCTTTTTCTTGTAGCAAGTTTAAACGTAAATCTTCTTTTAATTCATCTTCTTCAATCCCTTGTTGTTCAAGGGCAGCTTTGTAATTATCGCCTAATTGTTCTTTGATGTTATCAAGCTCTTTCTTAACTTCTTTATCAGAAACATCGTACTTATCTTCAAGTACTTTTATCGTTGTCATTTCTTTAAGAACATCTTTTCCACTTTTGTCTTTCAGTGAGTCATAGAAGTCCTCTTTTGTAATATTACCTGCTTTAGACTCAACAACTGTACTATTGTCAGAGCTACATGCTGCTAGTCCAATAAGACTTGTTGACACTACAAGTGCAACTACCATTTTCTTCATAAATTGAACACTCCTAACCAATTTGTAACGACAGTGTTTAATATAACACATTGTGATACAAAAAGAATAGTAATTTGAAGTAAATCCTTACACAAAGATGTAAATTCTGTGAAAAATAATGTTAACCATCACTTAAGATATTTTAATTAGAAGCACTTCGTTTAATCAAAATATCAAGCTCGTTAGATTGATTTGACACATAGGCTGATTTTGGAGCTTTTAACAAGTGAATTAGGCATAAATAATCTTTAAAAGATAAACCAATATGGCAAGCGGTTAATAGAGCCGCGTACATATAAAATTCTTTGAATATATACGTTATCAATAAACCGGGAATGGTCAATAAAATAAAAGGTGTTAACGTAATTAAAATTGATGTGCGTTTTGTTAAATGACTTTTCGTAAAAAAGTAAAAGACCGGAAAAACTTTACCTTTTAATTTGGTTACGACTCCCGTTTTTTTAGGTAAATAAATACAAGGTAAAATATGTGTCACAGAATGAATCGTTGGCAACGATATGAGTAATATAAGAAAAGGAATAAATCCTTTAGGACTTTGACTCGCATGGTGATGATAAATCGAAAATGTAACAAACAAAAACATAAAAGTGAGTAAACCAATAAAAAAGGAGACGAAATAAATACGTCCAATACCCATTTCTTTATTTACATTTATTGTTTTCCAACAATTCACTTCTGACCCTCCAATACGGTATAATTTCTAGTAATACAATAATGAATCATATGCCTTTTTTTTAAGAAAAGCAACCATTTTTCAAAAAAATATTTAGAAAGATTTTTAGGCGGATTAGAAGTGTATATAACGTATAAAATCACCCAAGAAATATTGCGTTCTTGAGTGATTTTTTAAATAGTTATTTAATCTTGTTTTACTTTTTCTTCGAGTTCTTTTAAACTAGCTTCAATTTGTTCAATATAATCTTGAATATTTTCTTTGTGTGGTTCCACCGTTTTTTTCCATTCATCAATAGAACGTTTCATTTCAGCGGTTAGATTTTTCATCATGGAAGCACCTTCACGAGATGTCTCTGCTAGTTGATCTTTTAAACGTAATCCGTCAAACTTCAAACTGTCCAGTACATCTCGCCAATCATAAGTTTGTTCTTTCACTCGTGATCTGATTTGTTTACCTGAAGAAGGTGTTGTTAATAATGTTGCGATGACACCTACAGCACTACCAACTGCAACACCGAATAAAATTGATTTACCCTTTGACATGATGTATTCACTCCTTTAGTTGGATTATGGATTGTATCCTAATTTAGTTATATGCAACGGCTTCGTCATTCATATCGTAAATCAAATTCATTGTATGGTTCAAAAATACCCGAAATGTAAGATCAGTAAACGGAAGCGCCCTTTACAGACATAGCTGATTTTGGCTTAATCAAGATGATTTGAGATAGATTTTGATATGTCTTGAAGCTGTTCTTGCGTATACTCGTCTGAATGTGTTTCCCAACGAAGTTTATACCCATCAGTTTCGTCATAACGAGGTATTAAATGAATGTGTAAATGAAAGACGGATTGATCAGCAAAGCTTTCATTATTATTGATCAAATTCATCCCCTTAGGGTTAAAGGCTTTTTTAATTGCGTTTGCAATAACTGGTACACGTTCAAATAACTTGCCTGCTATATCATTCGGTGTTTCATAAATATTTTTGACGTGTGTTTTAGGAATAATTAAAGTATGCCCTTTCGTAACCTGGCTAATATCTAGAAAAGCATACACGTCTTCATCTTCATAAACTTTTGCTGAAGGAATGTCACCATTAATGATTTTACAAAAGATACAATCTTCATGTGGCATGAGCGTCTACCCCTTTATACAATATAGTATTTATATTGTAGCCTTGAACTCATGATAATGTAAAGTATATACGAGTCATCTGTTTATCTTGGAAACGAGTTGAGAAAGGTGATAAACTTTTTATAATGAATAATGGATGAGAGGAAGTAAGCGAATGGATGGATTATTAACAATCAATAATCTTATTGGGGGCTATACTCATAAGAATGTTTTACATGGTATTTCTTTTGAAGTAAAACCACGAGAAATCGTCGGATTGATTGGTTTAAATGGGGCAGGGAAAAGTACTACAATTAAACATATCATTGGTTTAATGCAGCCTAAAGAGGGTGAAATTGCCATTCAAGGTAAAACATTTAAAGAGCACCCAGAAGCCTACCGTAGTAAAATTGGCTATATTCCAGAGATGCCGATTTTATATGATGAATTAACGTTATATGAACATCTGAAGCTTACCGCTCAAGTATATGGCGTACAAGAAGAAGTATTTGAGGAGCGTTTAACATACTTAGTAGAGACGTTCCATATGAAAGAGCGATTACAGTGGTTTCCTGTTCACTTTTCAAAAGGAATGCGTCAAAAGGTCATGATTATGTGTGCCTTTTTAATTGAACCTCCTTTATATATTGTAGATGAACCATTCGTTGGTTTGGATCCACTGGGAATTCAGTCTTATCTTGAAATGATGGAGAATGTTAAACAGCAAGGTGCAGGTGTGCTGATGTCTACGCATATACTAGCAACTGCTGAAAAATATTGTGACCGATTTATCATTTTACATGATGGGCGTCTACGTGCAATTGGAAGCTTACCGGAGCTACGAGAACAATTTTCCATGCCTGATGCCACGTTAGATGATCTGTATATTCAGTTAACAAAGGAAGATCGCCATGTTTGATTCGGTCCAGTTTTTTAAACAACGTTTCAAAGAACATTTAAAGGAATTAAATCGTTATTTACGTTATATTTTTAATGGACATATTGCATTTGCATTGTTTTTCTTTATTTCTGCTTTTGCTGTCTATTATCAAAAGTTGTTACAAGAATTACCGGATGATTTTCCCGCAGCGCTTTTGATGGGGGTTGTTTTTGGGCTTGTTGTCAGCTATAGTCCGATTCGTACCTTGTTGAAAGAGCCGGATTTGATTTTTTTAACTGTTGCAGAGCATGAAATGAGACATTATTTTAGACGGACGATAGTGTATAGTTTTATCGTTCAATTATATATTGTAGTTTTAGTATCTGCGGCATTAGGTCCGTTGTATATGGCCCATTATACTGAGCGACAAGGAAAAATGTATTTGTTAACCATTTTAGTGTTCATTATTTTTAAAAT
Organism: Candidatus Avamphibacillus intestinigallinarum; assembly: GCA_018711205.1. Lineage (GTDB taxonomy): Bacteria > Bacillota > Bacilli > Bacillales > Amphibacillaceae > Avamphibacillus > Avamphibacillus intestinigallinarum. The sequence continues at coordinate 19,706 of DVIO01000093.1, forward strand.
ATGGAATATGATTAGTAATTGGTGGATGCTAAAAGTACAAATAAAAGAAAAGAGATATGTGGAGCAGACTATTAGAATAACCTTAAATATTCTTATATTTTATTTCTTAATACGTGGAAGTATTTTGGTCACAACAGTATTAACTGTTATCTTTTTCATACTCTATATGATGAACCATCGAAGAGCTGAACAAATCAACCAGCTCAATTGGGAATTACTTGTTGAAAAAGACCAGCATCGTATGCAAACATTTTATCAATTTGCTAATATGTTTACTGATGTGCCTCATCTAAAGAGTAAGACGCATAAACGAACTTGGCTTGTACGCTATTTTGGACGTACGGCATACCGTAATGAAAATGCTTTTACGTATTTATATCGGAGGACATTTATCCGGAGTGGAGATTACTTAGGGATGTTCGTTCGGTTACTTGTCATTGGTGGACTGGCCATTTATTTCATTCCAAACATATGGCTTAAGATTTTATTTGCGTTCTTGTTTATATATATGACGATATTCCAACTCATGCCGTTATATCATCATCATAGAACGAATATATGGATTGACTTATATCCAACGTCTCAAGCAAGTAGAGTACAAGCCGCTTTACAATTATTTATGCAATTAGCTGTCGTTCAAGTGGTTTATTTTAGTGTAATCGTTCTGATTATTGCACAGTGGCTAGCATTTTTAATTGTTTTGTTAGGTGGTGTGGTGTTTAGTTATATATTTATAAACACATATGCTAAACATAAACTTAAGGCAAAAAGCTAATATATCATCCCGTGTCTATTAGACACGGGATGATTTGTATTAAGATTGTTCTTGGTATGCAAAATAGGCAGAGACTAAACTTTTAGCAGCAATCGGCAAAGCTCGTTCATCAATATCGAATTTTGGATGATGGTGTGGATAAGGTGCATCTTCTTTTCTTGCGCCTGTAAAGAAATAAGCACCAGGTTTTTCTTCCATATAGTAACTGAAATCTTCACCTGCCATATTCATATCGACCATTTGTGTAATCGAAACTTCTGGAATATTTTTAGCGGCTTCTAACACGAGTTTTGCTTCTCTTTCATGATTGATAAGGGGCGGATACCCTTTATGATAGTTAAATGTACAAGTGATATCGTATGCTTGGCACATACCATGAATGATTCGTTTCATTTCAGTCATAAT
>DVIO01000094.1 GCA_018711205.1 Candidatus Avamphibacillus intestinigallinarum
CCTTCACTAGTATTTTTACTTGGTGTATTGTTAGTGACAGCATTTGTAAATCCTATGGGTCCAATTGGGGATGCGCAAAGTGATTATGTTGAAGGTGCATTTGTTACGGGCTTCCTAGAAGGTTATAACACAATGGATGCACTTGCTTCACTAGTGTTTGCGATGATTGTCATTAGAGCTGTTCGTGCCTTAGGGATCACATCTAAAAAGGACATATTACGCTCAACAGCGATGTCTGGAACGGTTGCAATCATATTGCTCTCAGTCATTTATGTGGGCATTGCCTATTTAGGGGCGACAAGTACTCAAGCTTTTGGTGTTTTTGATAATGGGGGACCTGTACTGAGCAATGCGTTTTCCTATTATTTAGGTGCATTTGGAACTGTATTACTTGCCATTGTTATTACACTTGCTTGCTTAACAACAGCCATTGGTCTCGTAACGGGGTGTGCAGAATATTTCCAAACGTTATTACCAAAATTCGGTTATAAAACGTTAGTCGTATTTTTCTCGGTGCTCACATTTGTTATTGCCAACTTCGGTTTAACCAATATTATTAAATATGCGGAGCCTGTCTTAATGTTTCTTTATCCATTGGCGATTGTGTTAATGTTGTTGACGTTTTTATCGCCGTTGTTTCACCATGCACGTTCGGTTTATGTTTCGACGACGATTGTTACATTTTTGATTAGTATTGTAGATGGGTTTAAAACGTTAAGCAATACGTTAGAAATGGATTATTATGGCTGGTTGAAAACCATTGTGTCATTTTATGACTCGGTTTTACCGTTATATGATGAAGGTCTTGGTTGGTTATTACCGGCTTTAATTGTTATTGTCATTTCAGGTACGATTTCGCGAATTTATAAACGTGTAAGCGCACAAGCTTGAGGAAATGAAAGAGAGAAGTGATGAATGATGTGCACCTCCAAAGTTAGACCGAATCTAACTCTGGGGGTGTTTTTTATATGACCTTAACGATTATTCTCTATTCAAATATTACGAATGAAGAGACAAAGGTTTCTTATGTTTAATGATTTCATGTGTGACGGCTTGTTTTAGTCTTTGAATGCCTTCCTTAATGTCTTCTAAAGAAAGATTTCCATAGCCCAAAATAAGTTTATTTGAATGTTTTCCTTTTTGAATCGTATGATGTTCCACAGGATAAACCTTTATATGATATTTTTGAATAATTGTATGTACAATCTGTTCACTAAACGTGATGTTGTTAAATTCGGCGATTAAATGGAGCCCCGTTGAATCCCCTGAAACAACTACTTCCGTGCCAAATGCCTTTTTCAAACATTCCTTTAGAAAGTCTCTTCTTGTTCGATATACTTTCTTCATCTTTCGAATATGACGCTCTAAATCTCTATTATCAATAAAACGTGCAATCGTAAGCTGTTCCAGCGACGGAGTATGAAGATCTGTGAACCATTTTAAATCTTTACAATGCCTGATTAAAGCAGGTGGAAGTATAATATAACCCAATCTAAGCCCTGGTGATAAGATTTTGCTAAACGTCCCGATATAAATGACATTATCAGGGTCAAGTCCTTGAAGTGAATGAATGGGACTCCCGTGATAACGGAATTCACTATCATAGTCATCCTCAACAATAAAACAATCGTTCTTCCTCGCATAATGGATAAGTTGAATGCGACGCTGGATGGATAAAGTTCCGCCAAGCGGAAATTGATGCGATGGTGTGACGAAAATAAATTTTGGCTTCCTGTTTCGGGGGAATAGCTTCGTTTTTATTCCTTCTTTATCCACTGGTATCGGATAGAGTGTTGCCCCAGGTGAAGTGAAAATCGTCTGTATTTCATCTGTAATTGGATCTTCAATCATAACTTCATCACCTGGAGATAGTAATAGGTTCGCTATTAATGATAGAGCCTGTGTTGCCCCGGAAGTGATGATGAGCTGATCAGGATGACAGTGAACGCCTCTCGTTCTTTTCAGATAGCGTGATAACACATGTCGCAATTCAATTCTACCTTCTGGATGATCATAACCAAATATAGAATCTGATGCATCCTCGCAAACTTGTTTAGCAATTTTTCCCCATGATTTTCTTGGAAACATATCTAATGCAGGAAGACCTGAACGAAAATCAATGTAGTCATTTGGCTTATTTTCTGATTGATATATATCGAAAGGGGAGCGTGCCTCTGTTTGCTCCACTGCGTCTAAATACGCACCCTTTGCAACATACGTACCAGACCCTTTTTTCCCCTCAACATAGCCCTCTACAAATAATTGATCATAAGCCTCTATCGCAACATTTCTAGAGATGCCTAGACTGGAAGCTAATTCTCTTGTAGAGGGCAGACGTTCGCCCGCTGCAAGTTCTCCGTGTAATATTCGTATACGAATTTGATCATAAATTTGTCGAATCAAAGGAACAGATTTTGTTCGATCAATTGGTATCCAAAACATAATTTTCCCTCATTTTATAAAAGTGGTTCTATTAAATTATCACCTAAGTGGTTCTTCTAGATACCATTTTAACATGATAAATTCAATATACTATCAGAAAATTGTAAATTGTTGCAATAGGAGGTTCAAAATGATCGTTCAAACCGAGATAGAACGAAAGAAGTCTCCAAGGTTTAAGTGGAATCATCAGATTATCTCTTCGGTGCTGTTTTTGGAACCACTTAAGATAGCAACGTTGGGACCAGCCGGTACTAGCAGTGAGGCATCTGCGCAATATTTACTGTCAATGTTAGGCGAAGAAGGCACGTATTCTCTGTTCTCATCCTATGAGAAATCATATGAAAACTTGATATCAGGGACATCTAATATGTTATTAGTAGCCAATGCTTATCAGGGAATTGACAAGTTTTATATGTCTGGGGAAATGGAATTTTTGTTTCCATTTATCTATGAGACGCCGTTATATGGAATTGCTAAACGAAAGAGAGAAGAGCTAGTTCTTGATCGCCCTTTATTGATTGCAACGCATCATGCTCCTTCAAGTCTAATTCCTTGGTTTTTATCAGGACATGACTTGGAATATGAAACAATTTTCGTTCGTTCAACAAGTGAAGCTGCGAATAAATTAAAAAATGGAGAAGTTGATTTATGTATCACAACTGAAATCGCGGCACAAAAAAATAATGTGGAGTTTATTTCTCCGACTCGAACCATTGTCATGTTATGGTCCGTTTTTGGAAAAAAATCTCTTTTATCTTTTAAATGATTGAAATGGAGGTTCAATAATGGAAAAGAAATGTGTAATGGTAATTGATGCTGATTTACCGTTAGGTTTAATCGCGAATACATCTGCTGTGTTGGCACTTACATTAGGGAAAGAAATTGATGGTATTACGGGGCAATCTGTACAAGATGCAGATGGCCATTCACATATTGGAATTACGACAACACCGATTCCAATTTTAAAAAGTGATGCAACAATGATTAAAGAATTGCGAGAAAAATTATTTACAGAAGACTTTTCCGATATATTAGTCGTCGATTTTAGCAATGCTGCACAGACGACTAAAAACTATGAAGAATACACCGCCAAGCTCTCAGGATTTACCAAGGATGACTTAGCGTATTTAGGTATCGCTTTATACGGTGATAAGAAAAAAGTAAACAAGCTTACAGGTAGTATGGGACTACTCAGATGAAAGGGAGGCTTTGATGATGAATAATCAATTAGAAAAACATTTAAAAGATATGATTATCATTCCTAGAGGCACATTTATTCGTGGTAGTGACGAATCTCCAGATGAGCAACCAACGATGTCGGTTATTTTAAACTCGTTTGCGATTGATAAAACGCCTGTAACGAATAAACAATTTCGAGTATTTGTGGAGGCAGGTGGATATGAAAATCCTAGCTTTTGGCTTCCACAGGGATGGAATTACATTACTTCTAATAACATAAAGCATCCTAATTATTGGTATGATCCTAACTTTAATCAAGATGATCATCCCGTTACAGGGATAAGTTGGTGGGAAGCAAAAGCATTTGCGACATTTTTCGGGAAAGACTTACCAACAGAAGCGCAGTGGGAGTATGCATGTAAAGGAATGGATTTACGTAGATTTCCATGGGGGAATGAAGAGCCGACATTTAATCATGCAAACTATGCGATTGACTGTGATCCTACAGAGCTCAATCGGAGTTCAACCTCAGTTTATGAATTTCCTAAAAATAAATCGTATTTCGGATGTTTAGATATGGCAGGAAATTTAGCTGAATGGTGTTTAGATAACGCATCGATTAATTACAAGTGGGACACGACAGGTATGGATCCGTTATATATTACCATACCAGAGGACTACCATATTGTTAGAGGTGGATGTGGTCTTCATAATGAAGACTTTATGAGATGTTCAGCAAGAGACAATTATCCAGTTTCGGTAAGGGATAATTTAATTGGTTTTCGTTGTGTCATTCATAATATTTAAGGAGGAAGCCATATGAATTCAAAACTGATCACTCCAAATTTAGAAAGGAAGCCATCATCATTAAGATATTATCAAGAGGGGCCACCAACGGAGCTTGATATTGATACGTGGAGCTTATCCATTACTGGATTAGTAGAACAGGAGCTCACATTAACTTATCAGGATTTAATGGAATTGCCACAAGTTCAAGAGAGTAGAAGAATGGTATGTGTTTGTAATTGGAGTATTCGCAGAACGTGGCAAGGCGTATTGCTTTCTACAGTTATGGAAATGGCAGGCGTTTCAAATCCTGAAAAGTATTATGTAAAACAAACGAGTATTGGTACTAAGGAAAAAGGTGTCTATGAATCGACTATTCCACTTGGTGATGCACTTTCAAGACGGGCAATACTCGTTCATTCGGTAGATGGCGAATATTTACCGATGGAGCAAGGCTATCCTTTAAGATTATATGATTTTGGTTTATATGGATATAAGAATGTAAAAGGACTTGCACAATTAGAGGTAACGGATCAATACGAAACTGGAGAATGGGAACGTCGTGCGGGCTATGATATTAACGGAATCATTCGTCCTAAAAAATATTGGCTTGTTGATAAAAAAGAATGGGGATTTGTCGAAGAGCCTGGTGAAGTAACGGATTTTTAACAATACAAAAGGGAGGTTTTTATGAATTTAAAGAGAGAATTAGGATGGAAGGAGGCTACTTCACTCGGAACAGGGGCGATGGTCGGTGCAGGTATTTTTATTCTTAGTGGAGTAGCAACGGGTAAAGCTGGGCCTGCTGTGCTGCTCGCATTTGTCATCGCAGCTATTTTAGAAGTGCTATTAGGTCTATGTTACGCTGAACTTGCCTCAAGATATCCTAAAGCAGGTGGCTCATATGAATATGTTAGCCGAACAATGGGTTCATTTGTTGGGACAATCATTGGTTGGTCCTATTGGGGAGCTTGGCTTGCCGCGAGTAGCTTTGTTTCCCAAGGATTTGGTCATTACTTACATGCCTTAACAGGGGCTCCACCATTAATTAGTGCCGTTGGTCTGTTAGTTATTTTAGGTATATTAAATATGGTCGGTATTAAGTTTAGTGGTACGGTTCAAGTAGGTATTGTAATTGTAGAAATCATCGTGTTAATTTCGTTTTTCGTGCTTGGTGTTGGCCATGTGGATTATACACTCTACACACCGTTTATGCCTAATGGAATCGAAGGTGTTCTTGCAGCAACCTTGGTTGGTTTTCTATCCATGGTTGGCTGGGATGTGATCGTCGATGCCGGTGAGGAAATGAAGGATCCGTCTAAAACGATTCCTAAAGCAATTCTATCATCTATTATTCTTGTGCTTTTCTTATATTCGGGCCTTTTATTTGTATCTACAGGTGTGGTGCCTTGGCAAGAATTGGGCATGTCAAACGTTCCAGTTGCATTAGCGGGTCAGCAATTTCTAGGTGATTTTGGACCAACATTGGTGAGCATTATCATCGTGATTGCTTTACCAGCCACAGCAAATGCTTTTATCATTTCTATCTCCAGAACTGCTTTTGCGATGGGGAGAAGGGGGCTTTTACCTAGGAAAATTGGTGAAATCCATCCACGCTTTCAAACGCCAGTTTGGGCGATATTATTAGGTGTTAGTATACAAGTTGTGTTTACACTCGTTAGTTCCGTTAATATTGCAGTCAATGCAACCGGCTTTCTATACTTACTGACGTTTATCTTTACAATGTTTGCCTTTTTCATCTCCCGAAAACATACATCGATTGAGAAAAAATCAACGCATTTTCTCATTCCTTTTTATCCGTATTTACCTATTCTAGCTTTGGTAATTAGTCTATGTTTGCTCATTCCAGTTGGAAAATCCGGCTTCTTATCCGGCTTATTATGGATTGGTATAGGGTTGAGTATTTATCTCATACGGAATAAACGTATTCGACATGTGAAAGGGATTCAGATAGATGAAAATGAGGAGAAACTGACAGCAGAAAATTAGTCAGCTGTAGGGTAAACATAAAGGTAATGGGTCGTTCCTTTTTCTAAAGTACATATAGATGACATGTGCTTGACAAAGTATAAAAACCAGATCTAGAGGGCTTGTGAAAAGTCATCTAGATCTGGTTTTATGTGAAGCTTATCCCCAAACTTTTTTAGAGATTTCTTTAACTAATGTTAACTTATTCCACTGATCCGCTTCAGTTAGTTCATTACCTTCTTCTGTTGAAGAGAAGCCACACTGTGGACTAAGGCATAGCCTTTCTAATGGAATATATTTTGCCGCTTCATGGATTCTGTTAACGATGGCATCCACATCTTCTAATTCTGGTTCCTTTGAAGTGATCAAACCTAGAACAACCTGTTTTTCACCAGATACATAGGATAATGGCTCAAATCCTCCTGCACGGTCAGAATCAAATTCAAGGAAATACGCATCGACGTTTTCATCTGTGAATAATGCTTTCGAAACAGGATCATATCCACCTGAGTAATGCCAAGTTGAACGATAGTTTCCGCGGCATACATGTGTTGTAACGATTAAATCATCTGGCTTATTCGCAAGGATACGATTATTAATCTCTACATATTCGTTCATTAATGCAACTAAATCAATATTATTTTTCTTAGCATTTTCACGGTATTTTTGATCACATAATACAGCCCAGACGACTTCATCCATTTGAAGGTTGCGGCAGCCTGCTTGATAAAAAGCCTCAAATGCTTTTGTATACGCATGTACAATGTCATCATATAAATCTTCTTTATTTGGATAATGTTTTTTTGTGTTCTCAATATTATGTGGTTTCGTAATTTCATATAAAAATTGAACAGCAGAAGGGATAGTCTGTCTAGCAACGGTACCTTCAGGGACGATGCTGTTCAAATATGTGAAGTCATCCAAAAACGGATGTGATGAAAAATCAATTTTACCAGTGACCTTTGCTGTTTCTTTTCGAGTTTCAACACCTTTAAAGGCAAGACCTGTTTCTGTCGCAGCTTTTTCTACGCCATCTAGTCCCCACATGAAATCAAGATGCCACCAACTACGGCGAAACTCTCCGTCGGTAATCGATTGCATGCCGACTTCAGCTTGCTTATCAACAATGCGCTTAATTTCTTTATTTTCAATTTCACGAAGCTCTTTTGAAGTAATGTTACCTGCTTGATAATCTACTCTAGCTTGTTTAATACTGTCAGGGCGAAGTAAACTTCCGACATGATCAGCGCGGAATGGTGCTTGTACTTGTTTATTTGTCATTTAGTTCCCAACTTTCATGATGTAATGTTTTCTTAGTAATTAGTAGTATATCAAGAATGTGTTTTACAAACAATTTCGATTTAT
>DVIO01000095.1 GCA_018711205.1 Candidatus Avamphibacillus intestinigallinarum
TTATCACCTAGTTTTTGAATATCGCCGTTTAACGCATAAACAGTTCCACTTAGAAAGTCGATGACACGTAGTGATTTGTCATAATCTAATAATTGAAGATTAATGACAACTGCTCTACGATTCATAATATGATCAGCAATATCTTGCGCCTCATTATATGATCGTGGCTCACATAGTACGACCTTACTGTTTGACTGTGAAATAGCTGTTAAATTAACGACATTCTCTGCAGATTTTCTGTTTTGCACGACTGGCTCTTTCGTTTCTTTTGAAAACTCTTGCTCTTGTTCGGGTGCCTCAATATATTCATACTCATCATCTACAGTGAAAAATGACTTGAATTTCGTTTTAAAACTCATAATGTCACCTCTTTAGTTCAGAGCCTACCAAATCCGTCCCTATTCGAATATGAGTTGCACCTTCCTCTATTGCAATTTCAAAATCATTACTCATACCCATAGACAAATATTCGCACGGAGCATGTGATAGCTCTTTATTTTTCACTTCATCACGTAATGCTCGTAAAGCTTTAAATGAACTACGTAAAATATCCTCATCTTGTACAAATGGAGCCATTGTCATTAATCCACAAACGCGAATCTTTGGATAATCCGCTAAACTTTCAATAAATTCAACTGCTGACGTCTGGTCCAATCCATGTTTAGATTCTTCTCCACTAACATTTACTTGTACGAAACAATCAACAACATCCGTCGCACGTTTGTTAATTTCCTTAGCAAGTGACTTCCGATCTAATGAATGAATATAGTCTACTTCATTGACAACATCGCGCACTTTTCGGGACTGTAATGTACCGATAAAATGCCAATTCACATTAGCATCAATTTGTGCTTGCTTTTCAAGCAAACCTTCAATACGGTTTTCACCAATGTTTGTAATGCCAGCGTCAATTGCTTCTCTTGCACGCTCAATTGTCACATACTTTGTCACAGCAATAAGTGTAATATCTTCCACATGACGCTCTACCTTATCTGCTGCTTGTTTAATTTTTTGATTGATATTAGATAAATTTTTTTCTACATTGATATTTGTATTAATTGACATTATCATTCATTCCCCTTTTAGAAAAAATCATTCCCTAAACCCGATAAATCCTAACATTCTTCCTGTTTTTCCATTATCACGTCTATGTGAGAAAAATAATTCCTGGTGAGTCATTGTACAATATGATGTTATCTCTATATTACTTGCGAGCACATCATTTTGCAAAAGAATTTCTTTATTTAATTGTTTCAAATCTAATAAATAATGATGATCATTCAGTTGTGTGACCGTTTTAGCTTTAAAATGGTCGTCAATATGACTTATAACATTCTCATCTACTTCATATTGGTCTTTCCCAATAGAAGGCCCAATAGCTATCTTTAAATCTTTCACATCCGTACCAAGTGAAATGAAATATTGTGTCATTTTCTCTGCAATTCTGCCAACTGTGCCACGCCATCCAGCATGTGCAATCCCAATATAATGATGGATTGGATCATAGAAATATAAGGGTACACAATCAGCGTATACGGCAGTGAGTAACACATTACGTTGTTTTGTAATCAGTCCATCAACATTTTTTATAGCTGTTTCATAAACCTTTGAACCTTTACCGATATCTTCTTCGTCAATGAGTTTAATATTCGTCGCATGTATTTGTTCTCCTTGAACCCATTGATTTAGATCCATATGCAATTGTTCACTTAAGATTTCTCGATTTTTCAGAATATTAGATTGTGAATCATTTGTATGTAACCCTAAATTCATTGAAGCATATGGAATTTCACTTACGCCATTTTCACGAGTTGTGAAACCCGCCACTAACATCTCATTATCTTGAACCCATGAAGCAATTTCTACATAAGATTCTCCGTTTTTTTGAAAAGGCTCTCGCATGAACTTCTCCCCTTATGATGTACTCTCTATAGTTTAACATAATTTCATGACAATCATTCTTGAATTAAAATGATATCTTCTCCAATCGTCACAATTTCCTCCCACTGAATAACTCGCTCTTCTGCTTTTCTTAATAGCGCTCCTTGTTCTCTTTCAAACACAATTAAAGCGATGACTTTTCCCAATTCGGGATCAAGTTCAACATCCACAATATACCCCAATCGTTTACCTTCTGCTGTGGTGACAATCTCTTTTTTTTGTAATTCTGATAACGTTACCATAGCTATCCCTCCCCTTTTATCCTATGCATCGCTTATTCAAAACATCAATCAGGTTTTCATAGACATAAAAAAATAGATCAGCTAAGCTGATCTATTCAAACATTTCTTTATTCATTTGCGATATCGCTGATTTTTCTAAACGTGATACTTGTGCTTGAGAAATTCCGATTTCTGTAGCAACTTCCATTTGTGTTTTGCCTTGGAAAAATCGCTTATTCAATATATTTTTTTCACGACCATTTAATTGAATCATACCTTCTTTTAAAGACAGGAAATCATCCCATGAATGTTCATCATCTGAATCATCACTTACTTGATCCATGACATAAATTGGATCCCCTCCATCTTCATAAATAGGTTCAAATAAAGATATTGGATCTTGAATGGCATCCAGAGCAAGTACAATATCTGCATGAGGGATTTCCATCTCTTCAGCAATTTCCATCGATGTGGGTTCCCGAGAGGTCTTTTGAATGAATTCTTCTCTTACTTTTAGCGCCTTATAAGCTGTATCACGAAGTGAACGGGATACACGTATTGGATTATTATCTCTTAAGTATCGGCGAATTTCCCCAATAATCATAGGAACTGCATATGTTGAAAAACGTACTTTATGTTTTAAATCAAAATTATCAATAGATTTCATTAAACCAATACAACCAACTTGGAATAAATCGTCTACATATTCACCACGATTATTAAAACGTTTAATAACACTTAACACAAGCCGTAAATTACCATTACATAACTTCTCACGCGCCGAAATATCTCCTTGTTGCAATTCCACAAATAATGTTTGCATTTCTTCATTTGTTAAAACCGGTAACTTGGATGTGTCAACACCACAAATCTCTACTTTATGTCGATTCATCATGCATTTCCTCCTAGCTGGTGATGTTGTTCATCTCAAGTATCACCCGGCTAGAAGGATTTTATGCAAAACCCAATACGTCAAAACTTCTTAAACCATTTTATTAAATTCTATTTTGAGTCGTTTAATAATTTTCTTTTCTAAACGTGAAATGTATGATTGCGATATCCCTAACATATCAGCAACATCCTTTTGTGTTTTGTTCTCTTCACCTGCTAAACCAAAACGCAATTCCATAATATACTTTTCTCTATCGGTTAATTCATCAAGTGCATTTTTCAATAAATCTTTATCAACTTTAGATTCAAGTGCCTTTGTAATGATATCAATTTCAGTACCTAACACATCTGATAACAACAATGCATTCCCGTCCCAATCAACATTTAAAGGTTCATCAAATGAAATTTCGGATCTACGTTTATTATTTCTTCGTAAATACATTAAAATCTCATTTTCGATACATCGAGAAGCATACGTCGCTAATTTAATTTTTTTCTCTGGATTAAACGTATTGACTGCTTTAATCAAACCAATTGTACCAATACTAATTAAATCTTCGATATGAATCCCTGTATTTTCAAATTTTCTAGAAATATACACAACCAATCGTAAATTTCTTTCAATCAAAGTTGCCCGAGCATCTGGGTCTTCCTCCATTAAGCGTTCTAAGCATTCTTGTTCTTCCTCTTTCGATAGTGGTGGGGGTAAGGTTGTCTTACCCCCAATATAATAAATTTCCTTTGGTTTAAAACCTAATGTTGCCAAGATTTTTAAGCCCCACAAACGAATTTGCATGAATACTTTTCGCATCAAATTCATCTCCTTTTATAAAATTAACCAACATTAGATAAACGGCTTTTAATTAATTGCGGTTGTAATAAACAATGGTAAGAAAAGTCTTCAGAAAGTCTGCCAAATTGTAAACCGACTTTTACTTTTTGCACTGAACTCCATTCGTTATCATAAAAAATTCTTAACTCGTCTACTTTAAAAGTAAGTATAAAGCTTGTATGTCCTCCCACTCCTAAGAAAGGGATGGGTTGAATTTTTGTTTGCCAATCTTCCGGTATTTTTGAGAAATCCAAGGTTTCTTGAGCGATTTGACATTGTTGTCGTTCCCATTTAGTAAATATTTGTTCAATGATGACGTCATCACAAATGACGATCGGTTGTTTTGTAAAAGGATCCGTCAATTGATTTCCGCTATCAATGAATCCCATTGTTGTATATGTTTTTTCATTAAAATCGATTTCGATTGCATAAAATTCATCATATACAATTTTCTCGTCTGCGAAAGCTTCCATTCGCTGTTTAGAAAATAACCAAAGAATTGGAAAACCAATGCATAAAAACAACCAACTGATTGGGTCTCCATAACCATTCATACTCGTTACTAACTTGTTTCCATACATCTGAAACGTTGGTCCAAATAAATGGTGTAAAGCCGTTAAACCACCGCCAATCATAAACGTATTTACGTAAAACATGCTTAACTGTTTTACAAAGCGTTGAATCGAGTAATACTGAAAGGTACAGAGAATAATGATGATAGAAAAAATGAACTTACCAATTGCTGAGGCAAATATTGACTGCGGGAAGTAAATCTCAATTGGTACAATAATTGAAGCAATGAGTGCTCCAAAGCATAATCTAAATCTTGAGATGGATTCTTTTAACAAAAGTTGGGTGAGCCAAAGAAGTAATAAATCTAAGAAGAAATTTAATAACCAAATGACATCTAAATAGATTGTCAATTAAATATCTCCTTTTTTAATTTATTTTTATGAGATATGTTGAGTATAAACAATCTAATTTAAAAAAGCTGTCATCTTTTGCATAGAAACACAACTATTTTTTAGATGTTTTAACTTTTAATGTCGAAAACACTTATTCACATAAAAAAGAGTTGTTTCTCTTTTAAAGAAACAACTCTTCATTCATCTTATCTACGACGATTTCGATTTCTTAAAAATGTCGGAATATCTAAAGCGTCATCATCATTTGGCGCCTGTCTTGGGCTTGTTGGTTGCTGTTGATACACATCATTTGTGTTTTCTTCAACAGGATTAGTATGTTGTTGTGGTGCTTGATTGATGGTTGGTCGTTGTTTTTGTTGTGACTGTTGTTGAATCGTTTCATCAAACCCGGTTGCAATAACAGTTACAATAATTTCATCTTTTAGATTTTCGTTAATGACCGAACCGAAAATAACGTTTACTTCACTATCAGCTGCTGAGGTTACAAGATCAGCTGCTTCTTGCACTTCATAAAGACTTAAGTTCGTGCCACCAGTGATATTCATTAAGATACCATGTGCACCATCAATTGACGTTTCAAGAAGTGGTGAGGAAACAGCCTTCTTAGCTGCTTCTGTAGCACGATTTTCTCCAGTTGCTACACCGATCCCCATTAAAGCTGAACCTTTATCAAACATAATTGTTTTCACGTCGGCAAAGTCCACATTAATAAGTCCTGGTTTTGCGATCAAATCAGAAATCCCTTGAACCCCTTGACGCAATACATTATCTGCTTCACGGAATGCTTCAAGCATTGGTGTGTTTTTATCCACAATTTCTAATAGACGGTCATTCGGTATAACAATTAGTGTATCGACTGCACTTTTTAAAGTGTCAATACCTCCAATTGCTTGTGTCGAACGACGTTTTCCTTCGAAAGAGAATGGTCTTGTCACAACACCTACTGTTAAAGCACCTAAGTCTTTAGCAATTTGTGCGATTGTTGGGGCTGCACCTGTACCAGTTCCCCCACCCATACCGGCAGTGACAAAAATCATGTCAGCACCTTGTAAGGCTTCTTCAAGCTGTTCTTTACTTTCCTCAGCTGCTTTTTTACCTACTTCAGGATTAGCACCTGCACCGAGACCTCTCGTCAGCTTTCCACCAATTTGTAATTTCACTTCTGCTTTAGACAGATTTAAGGCTTGAGCATCCGTGTTAACAGCGATAAATTCTACACCTTCAACACCATGTTCAATCATTCTATTCACTGCGTTGTTACCGCCACCACCAACGCCAATTACTTTTATCGTCGCAAGCTGGTCCATATTTGTATCAAACTCTAACATTTTCTTTCCTCCTATATGCGAAATCGAGTAGTTTTCAATTTGTACGTAGTTTTTTACTCAAAGAAATATTTAAACATATTCGCAAGTTTAGATTCTTTTTTCTTTCCATCTTTAGAATCTACCTTTTTAGGTTTAGGCTGTGAGCGAGTTGGTTGTTCATAAGCCTCTGCATTTTCAACAGCCGCTTCTAAGTTCTTCCCTTGAATTCTCGCATTATGATACGCAAATTGCAAGATTCCTATGCCTGCTGTAAATTGAGGTTCTCTAACACCAATATAATCAGGTATGGCAATTCGTACATTTGATCTAAATAAATCTTGTGCCAATTCCAATACGCCTGGCATTTTCATCGTGCCACCTGTTAACACATAACCACCAGGTAAGTCCACAATGCCCATCTTTCTGATTTCTCTTTCAGCATATGCATAGATTTCTTCCAATCTAGCTTCTATCATATCAGAAATTTGTAATTGATTATAGGATTCTTTTGTATTACTTCCAATTGTAGGAACTTCAAATGTTTCTTCTTCATTAGCTGTGTCATAAAAAGCATGTCCATGCTTTAATTTAATGTCTTCAGCATCTTCAGTAGTTGTACGAAGACCAATTGAAAGATCCTTCGTTACATTGTCTCCACCAAGTGGCGTAACGTTTGTCCCAATCAATGTCCCTTCAGCAAAAACTGAAACAGTGGTACTTCCTCCACCAACATCGATTAATGCTACACCTAGCTCTTTTTCATCTTTTGATAAAGCTATACTTCCTAATGCTAAAGGCTGCAAGCAGATATCTGAAACTTGCAAATTCGCACGTTCCACACATTTTAAAATATTATGTAAGATCGTTTTAGAGCAAGTTATAATCATACCTTCCATTTCAAGACGAACCCCAATCATGCCACGAGGATCAGTTATTTCATCCAAACCATCTACAATAAATTGTTTTGGAATGACATCAATGATTTCTCTTTCAGGTGGAATAGAAATGACTTGTGCTCCATCAATCACCCTTGTAACATCTTCATTTCCAATTTCGCGATTTTCACTTTGAACAGCGACAACTCCATGGCAAGATTGCAATTGAATATGACTTCCATCAATTCCGACAATTACAGAATCAACTTGCATACCGACCATACGCTCCGCTTGCTCAACTGCATTTCTAATAGATTGAACCGTCTGATCGATATCAACAATGGCGCCTTTTTTCATACCATTTGATTTCGCCGTTCCCACACCAATAATATTTAAAGAATCTTCTAGAACTTCTCCAATAATGACTTTAATTTCCGAAGTTCCAATATCAAGACTTACTAATATTTCATTATTATTCAATGCTAGGCACCTCCCAATTCAAAAACTTACAAACTTACATGCATCTTCGTAATTAATCCGTCTTTATACGTTATTATTCTAAAGGAATTTATTCAAAAAACAAAATAAATCACGATATTGTACAAGATAAAGATTCTTTTATTAAAGACATCAAGTATATTGTATAATAATCCAACTAGATTTTATAATGATTCGTAAACCTAGGTCATTATGTGTACGCTCTTTCATTGAAACTTCAAGTTATTTGATTTCTTCAAAATACGCGCCTCTCCCAATATGAATAATGCCTTTCTTTTTTGGGTCTAGTTGCGAGGAGATAGAAGGATATACTTTCATATTATTAGCAAATCCTTTCAAACCACTTTCAACTACAAAACCATCATTCATATACAGTTTTATTTTGTTTTTATTATCCTTTTCAGGGCTCCAATAAACCTCTGAAATCAGCTTCCGAATATCCTCATTTAATTTTCCAAGTTCTGAAGTCATCTTTTTAAAATAAGCATCGTCTTTAAACTCTCTTAAAACTGGAACCTCTCCATTCAGACGTTTCGCTTGCATATCCAGAATCGAGCCATTCTCAACAATTGGTTGGTAATGATTTTCTTTAGATATATAACCAATTACCTTACGCTCTTTAACTTCAAAAACAACTGTGTTCGGTAAAGAACGTTTAATATTCACTGATTCAATTACAGGATTATCAGTAAGCTTCTTTTCAATTTCACTTTTACTTAATGTCCAAATATTCGTTTTCTTTGTTACTGAACTTAACTCCTTAACGGTTTTCTTTGTTAAAAAGTTGTTACCAGTCACTTCAATATGTTTGACATGGCTTAAGGGAGATTGCAAATAGACAATTACAGAAATGAGTAAGAAAAAGGCACATAAATACATAATCAAACGACGATTCGCCTTTTTTTTCCTTGCTTCTTTTAACTTCGGAATTCGATCTTCGATGGAAACAATTGTCTTTTTATCCATAATAGTCTTCCCTTATTCATTAAATAATTTGATTAAAATAGCAATGTTTTACTATTTTTCTCAGTAACAAGAATTATATCATACAATACAATAGGATTGGTACTAGACTTTGAGAAAAAGAAAGCAAATTTACAAGTTTTAAATAAGTTGTGAACTCAAGCTTTTTACATTTGGGTATATTTACTAATATTTAATAAAATACCGACTGAAATTAAAGTCAATGTTAAAGAAGATCCACCATAACTTAAAAAAGGTAATGTAATGCCTGTTACAGGAATCAGACCAATTACAACACTAACATTTATCATAACTTGTATTGTTAACATAAACACAATGCCCAGTGCAAGTAACCGTGAAAATTGATCTGGTGCTAAAAGTGCGATATACGTACCCCTCCAAAATAAAAGAGCAAATAATAAGAGCATTATAACTCCGCCTATAAACCCTAATTCCTCACCAAGTATTGCGAATATAAAATCAGTTTGTGGCTCTGGTAAGTAAAAATATTTTTGCAAGCTTTTACCTAATCCAACACCTAATAATCCACCTGGTCCTATGGCATATAACGATTGAATGATTTGGAATCCATCTCCTAAAGGATCTTCCCAAGGATTTAAAAATGCAGTAATCCGTTTTATTCGATAAGGAGCAGAGGCAATCAAACCGATAAAACCTGCAAGTCCAACACTTAACATGGCTATAAAATGATTCAGCTTGGCTCCGTTTACATAAATCATTAACATACAGGTTGCCACTAGTACCATACCCGTTCCTAGGTCAGGTTGTAACATAATACATCCAAAAGCAACCATCACTAATAAAATAGGAGGAAGAAAACCTTTCAGAAACGATTTCATTTGTTTTTGATGATGGCTCAAATAAGCAGCTAAATATATAATTAACCCCATTTTCATAAACTCTGATGGTTGAATACTAAAAGCACCTATTCCAATCCAACTTCTTGCGCCACCTCGTACAATTCCAATACCAGGTATTAACACAAGAATTAATAATAGAAAACAAATACATAACAATAAACGAACATGCTTTTTTAAAAAATGATAAGGTACGTTCATCATAATAAACATAGCCATTACACCCGTCCCGACAAACAATAGTTGTCTTTTTAAAAAAAATGCATGATCTCCTTGTGAATAATCGGCCCATACGTATGAAGAGCTATATACCATGATAATGCCAACTATTAAAAGAATCCCAACTAAAATCATTAAATAATAGTCTGGTTTTAAGTAGCGACCTTTATGTTCACCCATAAAAAAATACCCCTTTTCACGTTGGAATTGGGGGTATTTCATACATTGAAATAAGTGTAGAAATCCCCTTACTTCAATGTATTCACGGAATCTATGAACATGTCCCCTCTTTTTTCAAAAGTAGGGTATTGATCCCAACTAGCACAAGCTGGTGATAATAAAATGACATCTCCACGATCCGAATATTCATATGCTTGGTGAACTGCTTCGTCCATTGAGTCCACAATAGATACATTTTGTATATTTGCTTCTTCTGCAAGTTTAGCAAATTGGTTTTTCGTTTCTCCAAACGTAACAATTGCTTTTACATTTTGTAGAAATGGTATCAAATCAGCAAAGTTCGTACCTCTATCTAAGCCACCACATAATAAGATAACAGGTTTTTTAAACGATTTTAATGCTTTTTCTGTTGCTAACATATTTGTTGCCTTTGAATCATTGTAGAAAAGGCGTTCATTAATTTCTTCAACAAATTGCAAACGGTGTTTAACACCTTGGAATGTCGTTAACACGTGGCGAATCCCATCATTTGTTGCACCAGAAATTTTTGCTGCACATACAGCGGCCAAAATATTTTCCAGATTGTGAGAACCAACTAACACAATGTCCTCTAATTTAATGATTGCTTCATCATTAAAATATAAATATGTATCATCAATCCAGCCACCTTTTTTCAAAGGCTTTTTAATTGAAAACGGGACTTTTTGACTTTTCACATGTTGGCTTGCTGCAACGATATGAATATCATCTTCATTATAAACAAAATAATCATCCGTTGTTTGATTCATAAATATATTACATTTAGCCTTCACATAATTTTCAAATGTTTTATGATAATCTAAATGTGCTTCAAATAAATTAAGCATCACCGCAACGTGTGGTTTAAATTCATGAATGCCCATAAGTTGAAAGGATGATAATTCAAGAACGAGTTGTTCATGATCTGTTAATGTTTGCACAATTTCAGAAGCTACTTCTCCAATATTACCAGCCACTTTAACTGGAACTTTACTTGATTGCATCATTTGAGTGACCAATGTTGTAGAAGTTGTTTTCCCATTTGAACCCGTAATGCCTATAATTGGATTATCAATAAGCTTACTAGCAATCTCAATTTCAGTAAAAATAGGTAAGCCTCTTTCTTCCGCTTCAACAATAATATCATGATCGTATGGGATACCAGGATTTTTCACAACAAGTTCAATATCATCTAATACGTGAATCGGATGACTCCCGAGAATAATCTCTATTCCCTCAGCCCTCAAACTTTTCACATTTTCATCTTCTTCTGAAGCATTTTTATCATTGACACGAACATATACATTTTGTTTCCTTAGTAACGATGCTACTGCTGTACCACTTTTAGCTAAACCAAGTACCAACACATGCTTATATGGAAAATCTTTTAATGAATTCAAGTTAACCACACCTCTATATATATCCCTAGACTAGCAAATATTAAGCCTACTAACCAAAATGTTGTCACAACTCTCCATTCAGACCACCCTATTAATTCATAATGATGATGTAATGGACTCATTTTAAATACTCTTTTGCCTGTCGTTTTAAATGAAATTACTTGTATGATAACAGATAACGTCTCAATTACAAAGACACCACCTATTAGGACTAGTAGAATTTCTTGTTTTGTCAAAATAGCAATTGCTGCTATAACGGCTCCTAAAGCAAGCGAACCGGTGTCCCCCATAAATACTTTGGCAGGATGTGCATTAAATACAAGAAAGCCAAGTAACGCTCCGACTACTGCTAAAGCAAAAATATTCACCTCTATTTGTGGGAAACGGTACCAAGCAAGAATAGCAAAAGCACCGAATGCGATGGCTGCTGTTCCAGCCAATAGACCGTCCAATCCATCCGTTAAATTCACCGCATTTGACGCCCCAACAATCATAAAGACGACTAAAAGGCCATATACCCAGCCTAATTCCCATTGTACATTCGTTCCTGGAATTTGAATATATGTAGAGAAATGATTGATGCGCAATACAATATAAAATACGATTGCAATAAGTAGCTGACCAGCTAGCTTTTGTTTTGACGTTAAACCTAAATTACGTTTCATTGCAACTTTAATGAAATCATCTAAAAATCCTAGCAAACCAAAACCAAATAAAACAAAGATTAATAGCCAAAGCTCATAGCCTATTGGACCAGCGCTAAACTTTTTAACCATAATAATACTCGTAATGATAATACTCACAACAATCATAAGGCCACCCATCGTCGGCGTACCAGATTTTTGCATATGAGATTTAGGACCTTCTTCTCGAATGCTTTGACCAAATTTCAATCTTTTTAAAAATGGTATACATAATTTAGACAAAAGGACTGTAATTAAAAACCCAATCGCAATTGTCATAATTAATACTGTTGTATTCATGATTTTACCCTCCCCTAATCAGGGTTCACTTTCTTTATTTTAAAATGTGCTCAATGATTGTTTCAAAATGCATGCCTCTTGATGCTTTAAATAATATTAAATTCTCTTTGGCTAAAAGCGGTTGTAAATAGTGAATCAATTCATTTACATTTGTAAAATGATGTACATCAATATTGATTTGATTACGTACTTCATCAGCAATAACTTTTACCATCTCACCATATGTACATAGAACAGAAATATCATCAGTTATCGAATCGGCAACTTGTTTATGTAGTGCTTCTTGATGTGATCCTAATTCGAATATATCACCTAACACAAGAATCTTCTTGTTAAATCCTTGCATCTGCTTGACAACCTCTATTGCTGCTCTCATAGAAGTAGGAGAAGCATTGTATGCATCATTTATAATTTGAACACCTTTTTTACCTTCTAACCATTCAAAGCGCATTCCAGTAACATTTATATGTTCAAAACCGGATTGAATTCGCTCTGTGGGAATGCCTAGTTTATTAGCGAGTGCAATGGCATAACTTGCATTTTTAGCATGGTGAGCACCTAACAATGGAATTTTGTAGTTAGTCTTTTCATTTATAGTAAACATTGTATATTTTTGGATGATGTCTAATACTTCTACTTTATATTCATTTTCTTTTGCAAAACCACAATGAATCTGCTGATCCCGATCGAAATTGCGTTGGTTTAACGCTTGTTCAATAAGTGGTTCGTCTCCATCATAAATTAACATCCCATTCGGTTGTATACCTTCAGTTATTTCAGTTTTTGCCCTAGCAATTCCAGCACGTGAACCTAAATGTTCAATATGAGACTCTCCAATGTTCGTAATAATTGCGTAATGAGGTTCTGCAATTTTAGAGAGTAGCGATATCTCATCAAAATGATTCATGCCCATTTCTAACACGAGCATTTCAGTATTTGGATCCATTGATAAAATGGTTAATGGTAAGCCGATATGATTATTATAATTACCAGCTGTTTGATGTGTTTTATAAGTTGTTTTTAATACTTCACTGACAATATCTTTTGTTGTTGTCTTACCATTGGAACCTGTTATACCAATAACTGTAGGGTTTATTAAATTTTTATAATGATGGGCCAACTGTTGTAACGCTTTTAATGTATCATCAACAAGTATATAAAGGATTCCTTCTGGCATCTCAGTTGGAAGTGATTTGTTTTTTTGATAAAACACAATTTTTGCACCAGCTTTAAAAACATCCTCTACATAATCATGTCCATCAAATCTCTCGCCGACAAGCGGAATGAATAACGTGTTTTTTCCTACATCTCGACTATCTGTGGAAACCTGTAAAATATCCATATCTTGATCAAGGGTACCGATTGTATCATTAAAGTGTTTTTGAAGCCATTTCAACGTAAACATCGAACTATTTCACCTTCTTTTCAATAGCCTGTTTCGCGATTACACGGTCATCGAAATCATATTTTGTATGACCAATGATTTGATACGTTTCATGACCCTTACCAGCAATTACAATAATATCACCATCTTCAGCTATTTCCACAGCATGTTGGATGGCTTGTTCACGACTTTCAATCGTTAGATAATGATCAGATTTCAAATCAGCAGTCATATCTTCTAAAATACGTGTTGGGTCTTCTGTTCTTGGGTTATCAGAGGTTAAGATTGCTAAATCAGCATACTTCACTGCGATATTTGCCATGAGCGGTCGTTTTGTTCGATCCCGATCTCCCCCGCAACCTACAACGACGTAAACTTTTCCTTTAACGAACTCATTGACTGTTTGTAACACGTTTTCTAAAGAATCAGGTGTATGTGCATAATCTACAATACAAGCAAAAGATTGGCCCGCAGTAACTGCCTCAAAGCGACCGTCAACACCTTCTAAATTTTCTAACGCTATTTTAATGGTTTCTAAAGGTATATCTTGCATTAAGGCTGCTGCACTAGCTGCTAACATGTTAGAAACATTAAACATACCTATTAAATTAGAATCAATTTGAACCGACCCTTTAGGTGTATGCATATTAAAACGCGTATGAGTCACTTCTAATTCTATGTCTGTTGCATATACATCAGCTTTTTTAGTACGACTATACGTAACGACTGGCTGTGCTGTTGATTTTTTTAGAAATTCCATATGTTCGTCATCTGCATTTAAAATTGCGAATTTTGGTTTTGAATCTTCATATACATTGCCAAGCTGCGAGAATAATAGACTTTTGGCAAATAAGTAGTCTCGCATATCTTCATGATAATCTAAATGATCTTGAGATAGATTTGTAAAAATAGCGACGTCGAAATCGACGCCATGCACGCGCCCTAAATCAAGTGCGTGTGAAGAAACCTCAATGATTGCAGTATCAACCTTTTCTTCACGCATTTGATAAAATGATTTCTGTAAAGATAATGCATCTGGTGTTGTATTCGCTACCGGATATACATCGTGGCCAATTTTCATTTGAATCGTTCCAATCACACCCGTTTTTTGCTTATGAGTATTATAAATCGATTCTAATAAATACGTTATGGTCGTTTTACCATTTGTTCCCGTAATCCCAATTAGAGGGAATTTCTTTGATGGATTTTCATAATATTTGTTTGCAATTAGTCCTAAAACTCGTGAAGTATTTGATACGACTATTACCGGTACAGCTATATCGATTTCCTTCTCACTCACAACTGCAACTGCTCCATTTTTGATGGCTTGTTCTACATAATCGTGACCATCAACTGTATATCCTTTGATACAAACAAATAATTCACCATCTTTTATCGATCGTGAATCTACTTGTACACCTTTAATCTCTATCTCTTTTATTTTTTCAATGTCAGTTGTTTCATAAAAGGGTACATAATCTAATACAGTTTGTAAGTTCATCTTTAAACCGTCCAATCATATTTGTTTTATGTTTCATTTAAGTTGTATTTAAAACAGTAACAGACTTTATATATTTTCTCGAAATCAAGCTGTTTTAAGAGGGTCTAATGCCCTTTAATCTTCCTAAAAACTTCAATCTTATATATTATAACAAAATTCAACTTGAATCACGATCTCTATGTGGTGATAAATATATTCTAATTTTCGAACCTGCTTTTACTTTCGTTCCCGCTTCTGGAGATTGATCGATTATATATTTACCTTTTCCATTCACTTCAATCGTTAAATCCGTCATATCCTCTACTAAATCATCCGTTTTTAAGCCAATTAATTCAGGCACCGTTACTTTTGGCTCTTCTGGCCATTGTACTTTTTTCTCTAAACCTTTTTTTCGTCTTGGAACGTCCATCGCCTGTAAACTATCTTCAATTATCGTGCCAACAATTGGAGCAGCTACGACACCTCCAAATTGTACGGTATCCTTTGGATGGTCTACAGCAACATAGACAACAATTTCTGGATCATCACTTGGGGCAAAACCTACAAATGAAACAACATAATTATCAGTCATATACTGCCCATCTTCTCCAACTTTTTGAGCGGTTCCTGTTTTGCCACCTACACGATATCCTTCAACAAATGCAGGTCTCCCCGTTCCTTTTGCAACGACTGATTCAAGTGTTTCACGAACTTCCTTGGAAGCATCATTAGAAATAACATGGTTTTTCATATGTTTCTCCACTTTTTTGACCGTTTTGTCAGATTTAGGATGCTGCCATGACTTTGCGATATGTGGTTCATATAAATATCCACCGTTGACAGCTGCTGATACAGCCATAACTTGTTGAATCGGCGTGACCGAAACCCCTTGACCAAATGATGTCGTAGCAAGCTCTACAGGCCCGACATTCTCTTCCTGAAATAGTATCCCGCTTCCTTCACCAGCTAAGTCTATTCCCGTCTTTTTTCCAAAACCAAATCCTCGTATATAACTAAATAACTTTTCTTTCCCTAAATCTTGTCCCAAAGTAACAAATCCAGGGTTACAAGAATTTTGCACGACTTCTGCATAGGTTTGTTTTCCGTGGCCCCCGCTTTTCCAGCATTTTAATTTTGCTCCACCAACTTTAATCGAACCCGTATCATCATACGTGTCTTTCTCTAGATCTACAATGCCTTCTTCCAATGCAGCTGCTAGTGTAATAATTTTAAAGGTTGAGCCAGGTTCAAAAGTACTCCAAATCGGTAAATTACGATCAAAGATATTTGCATCGACTTGTTTATAGTGACTCGGTGAAAAATTTGGTCTAGTTGTCATGCCTAAAATGCCACCTGTTTTAGGGTTTACAGCAATCGCTAATGCCCCGTCTGGGTTATATTGTTCTACAGCTAAGTCCATTTCTCTTTCTAAAATCGTTTGAACTTTTGCATCAATTGTTGTTTTTAAATGAAAACCATCTGTCGGAGCGCTATATCGATCGGCTAACCGGTTAATTTTGCTCCCTTTTGCATCAGCAAAATATGAAAGACTTCCTTTTTCTCCTTTTAACATGTCGTCATAAAATAACTCTAGCCCCATAAGTCCTTGATTATCAATTCCAGTAAATCCCAGTACATGTGATAGATCTTTTTCATTTGGATAAAAACGCTTCGAATCCTTACGTAAATAAACCCCATCTAAATCAAGTTCACGAATTTTCTCTACCTGTTCGTCTTTTAGCTTTCGTCCTTCCGGATGAAAATTTTGCATAGAGGTTTGTTTCGTGACATTTTCATAAGCCTTTTCTTCAGACATATCCAGTATATCTGCTAATAATTGAGCTGTT
The DNA here is from genome assembly GCA_018711205.1 of Candidatus Avamphibacillus intestinigallinarum. Classification (GTDB taxonomy): domain Bacteria; phylum Bacillota; class Bacilli; order Bacillales; family Amphibacillaceae; genus Avamphibacillus; species Avamphibacillus intestinigallinarum. Next base: position 16,844 of record DVIO01000095.1, read on the forward strand.
TTTTTAGGCTCTTTAATTTGTCTTGGTATAACTACAAGTGATGGTGCCGAGACATTCTTCACTAAAATTTCACCATCTCTATCCAAAATATTACCGCGTTCTGCCTCAAATTGAATATCACGACTCCAAGAATCGGTAGCTAGTCTCACGAGTTTTTCACCTTCAAAAAACTGAACATAACCTAGCCTTATTCCCATGATTAAAAAGATAAATAAACCAAAAAGAAATACAATGATCATTCGCTTTTTAACGATTATAGTGGATACACGTTTCATCTTACATCCCCTCTTCATAGATAGGCTTGTATCCACTATATGAGTTATTCAGCAAAATATAACACTGTCTCTTTTTGGTTTAGAGAGAAATACTACATTTATTTTTTAGATTTTTTTGATTTACTTTTTGCTTTCGGTTCTTTTAATTCAACTGCTACATAGTCACCTTTTTTAAGTGCAGTGCCTTCCTTAATGTTTTGTTTCGTAACATAGCCACTTCCTACCGTTTGTAATTTAACATCCAGGAGTGTAGCAAAGGCATTTACCTTACTTAAAGACCAGTCTTTCATATTTGGCATGGTTGGTTTATCTGTTAGCAGGAGAACTTCACCATGAGCAAATACTGAATCACCTTTCTTAACATTACTTGCTTTAATTTTAGAGCCATTACCGATCAATTCGTAACGAATATTTTTATCTTTAAGTTGTTTTTCAACTGTCTTCGTATCTTTACCTTCTACATCAGGCATATCAGCTGATTTAACTTCATATTCATGATCTTGATCAGGGTTAATGTCTAAATAATGCAAACCATTTTCCATTACATTTTTAAATATAAATGAGACGGGTTCAGATCCGGTCTCTGTCGGTTTTAATTTTGGTTGTTTCACAGATACATACATCATCAGTTGAGGATCCTCTTTAGGTGCCATACCTAAAAATGAAAACACATAGTTTTCTTTCCCAATTTTATATCCTTTACCATCAGAGTCGGGAATTTGTGCAGTTCCTGTTTTTCCCGCTACCGAATAATCCTCTAATGCAAAGCTCTTACCAGTTCCATGCTTACCTTTTACAACGGTTTCCATTAAATCGCGCACTTTCGAAGATGTTTCTTTTGAAATCGGCTCACCGATAACTTTAGACGATTTTTGTTTAACAACTTTTTTAGTTTTTGGATTGACAATTTTGTCTACAACATAGGGTTGCAACATTTTTCCATCATTTGCAATAGCAGTCGCCGCAGTCATTTGTTGAATAGGCGTTACTGTACTTCCTTGTCCGAATGACGTTGTCACTTTTTCAATTGGCCAGTTATATAAAATTTCACCACTTACTTCCCCAGGTAAATCAATACCAGACTTTTCATCTAGATGAAATCCTTTTAAGTAATCGAAATATTTCTCTGTACCAATTTTTTCCCAAACAAGTTTTGCTGCTGCTACGTTAGAAGATCTTTGAAAACCTTCATCATACGTGATTTTTCCCCATCCATCACCTTGGTTGTGATCGGAAATCGCTCGGACTCTTTTATTCACTTTATATTTACCTGAAGAGTATTTTTCATCACCTTTATAAACACCTTCCTCAATCGCAGCTGCCCAAGTAAACATCTTCATTGTTGAGCCTGGTTCAAATGGATTAGATAATGCATCATTATACCAATTGACCACGTTACTTGGGTTATTCGGGTTATAGTTTGGACGATTACTCATTGCTACAATCTCACCCGTTTTAGGATT
>DVIO01000096.1 GCA_018711205.1 Candidatus Avamphibacillus intestinigallinarum
AGCCAAGATCAAACTCTCCAAAAAAGTTTGCATACTATTTCGAAAAATAATATGTCTCTTAGCTTGCTTCTTAAAAACGGTTACCCGTTTCTTGACATAATTGGTTGTTCTGTTCAGTTTTCAAAGAGCAATTTTTGTCGAATTAAGTCGCTTTTTAGCGACGAGTTATATTGTATCACAGCGTATTTTTACTGTCAATTACTTTTTGTAAAAATATTTCGCTGTGGCAAACACTGTTGTTTTGACGACAAGAAATAATATATCATGCTTTTAAAGTAAGTTCAATAGTTTTTTAAAAAAAGATTTTGAATCTATTCTCTTTCACTTTAAATGAACAAGGACTCTTGCTATATCCTTATTATAAAAACTTTTTTATAATTATCAACCATTTCTTTGAAAAATCATGTATTTTCATTCATATCTACTTCTTATCTCACAGATGCCCTGTCTTTTTCGGAAGATAGTTTAGACATTCTTCATCACTTGCCACTCTTTGAAATAAGTTAAAGACCGTCTGATATCTTTTTTTCATTTTAACTTTCATACTCTCATCTATTCTAGGCTCTTCTAAATCAAATAATATTTCTTCCATTTCTCTTTTCAATACATATACCATTTCTTCTTGTTCTTTTTCATTAATGATTAAACCTAACATTTTCTCCACCTCTACATTATTCATGTTCGCAAAACGTACTTAAAAAAACATAACATAAATGCTCAATACTGAACATGTGTTGTAGCATCTTTATGTTCTTGATTCCTACCCTTATATATTATCGGCATGACCGTCACATTCGTTACATTTTTTTCTTGAAAATACTTTGCTTTATTTTGTTTCTTAAAGACTATTCCCAAATCGACATATATTTATCCCTAAGCTTGGACATATTTTTGAATTTTTTTCATATATTGGAATAACAATTAGCTATCTATGGAAGGATTGATTCAAATATGCAACATTTTTATGTTTGGCATTGGAAACATTGGAAGCGATGGTTCGTTGTGCTAACCTTGGCACTTGTAACCGCAACGACACTTTGGTTTCAATATAACGGTACATTATCTGTGTTCTCTACTGACAAACCTTCAGCCTTTTCTAAGGGAAATAAAAAATCAAACAACATTGCGATTACCTTTAATATTAGTTGGGGAGAAAAAAAGATCCATGATATTTTGAAGGTACTTAAAAAGCATCAAGTACAAGCTACTTTCTTTGTTAGTGGCGAGTGGGCCGAACGGCATCCAGATATTCTTGAGGACATTACAGACGATAAACACGAGCTCGGTATGCTCGGCTATCGTTATAAAAGCTATTTAGATCAAGATATCGACGCAGTACGAAAAGACCTTACATACGCAAAGGAAATCTTTGATAAAATTGGTTATGAAAAAATGCCATTACTAAGGACGCCTCATGGTCATTTTAATAAAGATATTATCAAACTTGCGACAGACATGGATTTTCAAGTGATTCATTGGAGCTTGAATACACATGACTGGAAAAATCCTGGTACAGATATGTTAATTGACAAAGTCATGTCAGAAACTTCAAAAGGTGACATCATTTTATTCCATGCATCTGATGCCGCTAAACAAACAGCTAAAGCATTAGAAACCATCCTGCCAGGTTTAAAAAACCAACAGTATGAACCTGTCACTATGTCAGAAATGATGGACCAAGCCCATGCAAATTCATCGATTGTAGATTAATCTCTTATGATATAAAAATGGCGAGTGAACGATTCCGCCCACATTCGCCATTTTCTTATTATGCTTTTGCTTTTTGTTTCGTTGTTGGTTTCTTTGTTTTCGTAGATGTTTTTGAATCTTCTTTCGTTAGTTTATGTAAAACGAGTAATTGGTACGTATTACATACTAATAATGGAAAGATCATCAATAATGCATAATCAACTCCAGATGTTTGTAACCCAGGTATCCACTCTATCGTTGTCACAACGACCATTAAAAATACTGCAGGTATAAAAGCACTTTTATTCGTTTGGTCTGCTTTGATTTTTGCAACAATAAGCCCGTATACGAGTAATCCAAACGCCATTAATATGTATAAATAAATCGGCACGTCGCCTTTTGTCTCTCTATAAGGAAAATAAATTAAGTCAAATACGACAAACGCAATTAACCCCGCTTGTATCGGAGTCCAGTATGTACGGAACATGCCAATTCCGAATTGATGAATGAATAAGTAAGAGAAGAAGCCAGCTTGACTCACGACACTTACGACAAATCCAAAACCAATAAAGAAAATGATTAATCCAAGCAATTCTATGATGTTAAAAGGGCTTAAGTTTATCGCGTATTCATGACCTTTTACAAAAAAACTAACGATCAGGCAGGTAAGGCCACCCAATATCAACGTTCTCATAAATAGCCCGACCCATTTTCGACTTGTCACTCTTTCTCACCTACCTATTTTAAAAAATACAAATATCTAAACGTATTTTAACACGTTTCTATAAGAATGTCTTACACGTATATGTATAAATTATGGCGATTCTTCCATATTAAATATATGGAGGGAGGCTACACAATGAAACGAACGGTACTTACAATTATTTTTATAGCCACGCTTACGATGTTAAGCGCATGTAAAAGTAATCCCACTGCTTCTGGAGACGATCAATACGAGGCAACTAAGGAAATGGTCGTGGATATATTAAAAACAGACGAGGGAAAAAAGGCACTTAGTGAAACATTACAAGATAAAGAATTACAGCAGCAATTTTTACTACATTCAGATGAAACAAAGGAGATGCTTACCCAAACACTTACTTCTGAAAAGGGAAAAGCGATGTGGCAAGATTTGCTGACAGACACCGAATTCAAAGGCTCACTTGCAAAATCGCTTACGAATGAGCATACAGAAGTTGCTAAAGAATTACTAAAAGACCCTGATTATCAAAAGCAATTATATCAGTTATTAAAAAATCCAGAAGTGACAAAACAACTACAAGATGCCATTAAAAGTCAAAAGGTTAAAAAACATTTAGAAACAACTATTGAAGAAATCATCAGTTCACCAAAATTCGAGAAAAGATTATTAGAATTGTTAGACGAACAGAAGAAGCACCAAAAAGATTCATAAATAAAGGATGGACTGCTAAGCAATCCATCCTCATTCTCATACTTCTACGCGGTCTGCAATTTCTGTTGCGATTTCTGTATAAATTTTGCCCAAGGGATGATCCGCTTGATATACCGATGGCGCAAATACACCTTCTTCTTCATAAGGTTGTTCAAGTGGCAGACGTCCAATTACAGCCGAATCTAATATTTCGGCTAATTTGTCACCGCCGCCTTTCCCAAAGACATATTCTCGCTCTCCCGTTACTTTGCTTTCAAAATAGGACATATTCTCAATAATGCCGAGTAATTCGTGATGCGCTTTAATCGCCATTTGTCCTGCGCGAGATGCAACAAATGCTGCTGTTGGATGTGGAGTCGTAACAAGAATTTCTTTACATGATGGCAGAATTTCTTGCACGTTCATCGCCATATCTCCTGTACCTGGTGGTAAATCGAGCAGCAAGTAATCAAGCTCGCCCCATTCCACCTCTTTGAAGAAGCTATTAAACATCTTCCCAAGCATTGGGCCACGCCAAATAACCGGTGAGTTATCTTCAACAAAGAAGCCCATCGAAATCACTTTCACACCAAAGCGTTCTACCGGATAAATTTTATTACCTTTAACGGTTGGTTTTTCTTCAATACCCATCATATCCGGTACACTAAAACCATAAATATCCGCATCAATGACGCCTACCTTTTTACCAAGACGTTCTAAGGCAAGTGCCAAATTAACTGTAATGGTTGATTTCCCAACTCCACCTTTACCACTTGCAACAGCGATAAACTCTGGTGGATTTGCTGAATTCAGTAGTGTTTGTGGCTCTTGGCTTTCCGCATCGTCGCTTAGACGATTAATCACATCTTGTGGCAATTGTGAAAAACGTAGACCGACTGTCGTTGCGCCACTTTTCTTCAAGATTTCAACCAACTCTTGTTGCAGTTGCATTTGCTCAGCTGTATTGGGACGAGCAACGGCAATCTTCAAGCTGACATGCTGTTTCTCAGGCTTGATCCGTATATCTTCAATTCCACCTGTTTCCTCAATTGTTTTATGCAAATGAGGGTCCTTCACAGGATTCACTAGTTTGACTACTTCTTCTTCTGTTAACATATTTTTTTACACCTTCCTTTGTTAAACGGTATGTATAGGCTAGTATAACATAGTGATCTAAAAATCTAATCTAAAGCAACCTTATATGATCAGATTACTCAATAATGGAAAAGATGCTTATGATTCTTCTGGATCTTCTGTTATATATTTTAGAATCCCATTATAGATACTACCCGCCATCTGCTGCTGGTAAGCTTCATCTTTTAATTGTTCTCTTTCTTGATCGTTGGATAAAAAGCCTACTTCCACGAGCGCGCCCGGTACTTTTGCATGCTTTAATAAATACACATTATTTAACTCGAGCGGAACCCGGTCTGTGTTTTCAATATTACGGATGATTTCACTTTGTACGGCTTCGGCTAAATGTCGATTTTCATCCCGACGTGGATTAAAAAATGTTTGTGCGCCTGACCAACTCGGATTCGGTAACGCATTTAGATGAATGGATAAAAATAAGTCCGGTTTCTTTTCCTCAATTATTTTTAGACGTTTCCGAATATCTTCTGATTTCTTTTGTGCTAAACCTTTTGTTGATTTACTTGATAAATCCTCATCTTTTTCTCTTGTTAAATACACAAGTGCACCAGATTGTTGCAAGTAATGTTGTAGCTTTTTGCTAATTTCTAAGGTGATTTCTTTTTCTTGTGTTTTATCAGAGCCAACCGCTCCACCATCTACACCACCGTGTCCTGGATCAAGCACAATAGTCTTGCCTGAAAGTGGCAAAGACCAAGTCGTCCAAGCCGGTTCTGTCTGTTTTACAGGATGCTGTATTAAAGTAATTAACAACCCTAAACCGACAACCCATAAAAATATCTGTTTGATTTGTTGCTTCATATAACCGTTCCTTTCATCATACCTAATCTTATCCGATTGTATGAAAGGAACAGCTCACTTATACCTTATTTAAACGAAACGCTAAGCTTATGTCGTCGGATGCTGACGTCCCCATGCTTCTAAAGGCTTCCTTTGTTCACCATGCATTTCAATACGCTCAAATGGTTCATCCCAATCTGCTGATGGATCAAAACCGAAGCTACCTGACTCATCAAATGTCGCTGCATAATACACTGCTTTCAAATTTGTCCAGCCGATTGCCTCTACACATAAAGGACACGGCCTGCTGCTTGCGTATAAAATACAGCCTGGTAATTCTGAGCTTTTTACCTTCTTACATGCTGTACGAATCGCTTGAATTTCAGCATGTGCTGTCGGATCATAGCACGCAGCTATTTCGTTCACACCTGTTGCGAGTACTTCACCGTCTTTTACAATCACAGCACCAAATGGTTGTGCCCCACCTTCAGTTGTATTTTGTAATGCGAGATCAATCGCTTGTTGTAAATATGTTTCGTGTGACATGAACACAATCCCCTTTCCATTAGAATACATATACTAATTTCTACTATACTGATTTCCGGACAAATTCTCTAATATTATGTTAAAGATGTCTATGTTATGATAACTATACTGATTCGGACTTTACAAAAGGGGGGGCGATTTTCTAATGGAGATCGTAATTGAAGATAAAGCAATTGACTGGTTTAAAGAGGAAGTAGACTGTGTACCCGGCGATCAAATTCAATTCCACGTTCGCTACGGTGGGGATAGTGCTGTTCAGCAAGGTTTTTCGCTCGGATTCTCTTACGGAACACCTACAGACATCGCCGCGAGCAAAAAGATAGATGATATTTTATTCTATATCGAATCAAAAGACATTTGGTTTTTTGATGATCATCATCTACATGTACAGTATGATGAAACCCGGGATGAAATCTATTATCAATATGCAAAGTAACCTTATAAAGAAAGCACCTAATGTCAGTTTAAACTGTTTCATTAGGTGCTGTTTTCTTTAGAAGGCTGGAAAACTTATCCCCATACTTCTTTTGCGATATCTACAATGTATTTTAACTTCGCCCATTGTTCGTCTTCTGTCAATTCATTCCCGTGATGCGTCGAAGCGAATCCACATTGCGGACTAATACATAATTGCTCTAATGGTACATATTGGGTTGCTTCTTGAATACGTGCTTTAATCGTTTCTTTATCTTCTAATTCACCGCTCTTAGACGTGAATAGTCCTAACACGACACGAGCTCCGCCATTTGGAATATGTTGTAATGGCACAAAATCCCCTGAACGGTCATCATCGTATTCTAGGAAGAAACCGTCTACTTTTTCTTTAGCTAATAAAGTCGGTGCTATGATGCCGTAGCTTCCCTCAAATGCCCATGTAGAGCGATAATTTCCACGGCATAGATGTGTTGTTACAACTAAATCTTCTGGTTTATTTTCAAGTACTCCATTAATAACTTCAAGTGCATGATTAATAGATTCTTCTCGGCTAAATTCTCCGTTAAATTCAAGATCAGGCGCAGATAAACCTGCAATATACACATCATCTAATTGTAGATAACGGCAACCTGCATCATAAAACGCTTGAAGTGCATCTTGATACGCTTTAATGACATCATTTTTGAAATCCTCAAAATTAGGATACACTTCATGGTTACGAATGTCTTCATGGAATAATTGATTTGGGCTCGGAATCGTTTGTTTCGCAACTGCACGGCCATTTACAATTTCTTTAAATTCAATAAACTCTTTAACATGTGGATGATTTTTATCGAAAGAAATTTTGCCGTTATTTCGTACATTATAACGTTCTGTTTCCATACCTTTAAAGATGTATCCAGTTTCTGGCACATAGCCTTCAACACCGTTTAGACACTCTAAGAAATCAGTATGCCAAAAGCGTCGACGGAACTCTCCATCTGTTACAGCTTGTAATCCTACTTCAATTTGTTTATCAACGATTTTCGTAATTTCTTCTGTTTCAATATTATAAAGTTCTTCCTTTGAAATGGTGCCTTCAGAAAAATCTTTTCTCGCTTTGTGAATACGCTCTGGTCTTAATAAACTCCCTACATGGTCTGCTCTAAATGGTGCTACTTGTGTTGTCATTCTAATACCTTCCTTCTGCCTTATTTTTGTGTAAAGTTAAAAAATCTCTTCTTATAAAGATATAAGAAGAGATGGTTACATGATATTCGCTCTCTTCTTATCTTCCACCGCAAACGCGATACTGGAATTAGCACAGTACTTTCAAATTAAAAGTCTTTTGCTGAAGTTTCAAAGGGCCAGTCCCTCCACTTCTCTTGATAAGAATTCATATGAAATTATGTATTGCTCCATACAATACAGGACAATATTAGAATTGTCAAACAAATTTTAAATTTCGCACTTATTTCATAATCTCTGCTAGTAATTGATATGATTTTTCTTTTGCCTTGGCATCATGAGTAATCGTCACAACCATATATTCATCTGCCTCATATTGCGCTTGTAATGCGAGTAATTGACGTTTTACTTCCTTAGGCGTACCTACTATTGTGTTGTTCCGTAGTGCTTTCAATTTCTCCAATTCTTTTTCAGTATACGGATAGGACTTTGCCTCTCCTACAGTCGGCACAGTATGTTCTGAATCAGGATCATCTTGCTTTATTTTCCATAAGAAGCCACTTAACGCTAAATCCTCTGCCGCCTCTGTCGTTTCTGCACAAATGACATTCACACCAATCATGAGATACGGCTTTTCAGGCCCGTCAGAATGTGGTTTGAATTGCTCCCTATACATTTGGGCAATTGCTCCTCCATCGGCATCAGACATGAAATGACCAAATGTATAATGTAACCCTTTCTCCGCAGCAAGCACCGCACTCTTCTCACTCGTTCCCAGCACCCATGGGATTGGCGGTGTTTCTGGCACAGGTGTAGGTCGCA
>DVIO01000097.1 GCA_018711205.1 Candidatus Avamphibacillus intestinigallinarum
AGCCAAGATCAAACTCTCCAAAAAAGTTTGCATACTATTTCGAAAAATAATATGTCTCTTAGCTTGCTTCTTAAAAACGGTTACCCGTTTCTTGACATAATTGGTTGTTCTGTTCAGTTTTCAAAGAGCAAATCATTTCGTCGCTCGTTTTGGCGACTTTATTAATATATCATCCGTTAAAAATAAAGTCAACATTTAATTTGCAAGATTATTTTTAACAAGGTTGCTGCGTTTCAACAGCAATTAATAATTTAGCATGGATCAATTCTAAAGTCAATTTCTTTTTTAAAAATAGTATCTCTTTCATTATAAAATGCGAAAAAATAAACTAACTTACCAATTATACTTCTTAAAAACGCAAGCTAAATCATACGTACATTCTATCTATTCATAAATGATTGAATCAAACACACCACTATAGATTACATAGATTCTCTCTTGATCAAAAAGAGTTAATTCAAAACATGTAAGTTCTTCATCAATCAATACAAAACTCATCAATAAAGATACTTCAACCTTTCAATTTTAATCAATATACTATTCTATAATTTATGCTATAATGAGTAACCGAGGTGGAAATCTATGAGTCAACTTGTTTATAAAAGTAAAATAAATAAAATTAGAACTTTTGCGTTAAGCCTTATTTTTATCGGCATGATTATCATGTATGTTGGTATGTTTGCTAGAAAAATCCAATGGCTTATGCTGATTCTATTTTTAATTGGCGTTGTTTGTATTCTATTAAGTTGCGTCGTTTATCTTTGGATCGGTATGCTCTCCACAAAGGCGGTACCAGTCATTTGTCCAAGTTGTCAAAAGCCTACAAAAATGTTAGGTAGAGTGGATGCATGTATGCACTGTAAAGAACCTCTAACAATGGATAAAGCATTAGAAGGTAAAGAATTCGATGAGAATTATAATAAAAGAAGATATCGCAAAAACCATGCTGAGAAATAATTCTTGTCATGGTTTTTATATTTCATTCAAGTCTAAATAGTAAGGTGGGATACAAATGCAATCCAAGCATTTTAAATTACTTGAATCATTTGGATTAAAAAACGGATCTTTTATTGCTTATACACATCATTTAGAGAGAATATCTCGTTCAGCTGACTTTTTTCAATTTAAAATTGATTTAGACCATATCCATACACAGCTCGAATCGATTCGCCAGAAGCATCCAAAAGGCATGTGGAAAATACGTCTACTGAGTGATCCCGATGGCCATATTGAACTTGAGATAGATTCAATCGCCCCATTACCAACACCCATTCAAGTCCAAATCGCTCATAAACCCATTCAGCGTAAAAATACTTTTTTATACCATAAAACAACGGAACGACATGTTTATCAACAAATTAAAAAAGATCACCCTCATGTTTTTGATGTCTTATTATGGAATGAAGCAAATGAAATCACTGAATTTACTATTGGTAATGTTGTTTTTGAACTAAATGATACATTATACACACCATCTGTACAATCGGGTCTACTTGCTGGCACATATCGTCAACAGTTAATTGATGAAGGTGTACTTCAGGTAAAAACCATTTATCAAAACGATATAACGCCTCATACACCTTGTTGGCTCATTAATAGCGTCCGTGAATGGGTACCTGTCACCTTTATATAATAAAAAAATGTCCTCTCATTTATAATGAAAGGACATTTTTTAATGTTTTGCCGTTGCTTTCCCTTGGCATTCTCCACATTTACCATATATCTCCATACGGTGATGACTGACCTCAAATCCTGTCACCTGTTCAGCCAATGACTCGACTTCATCAAGCGGTGGGTAATGAAAATCAACAATCTTTCCACATGAATCGCATATTACATGATAATGATCTGACATGTCACAGTCGAATCGACTTGATGAATCTCCATACGTAAGTTCTCGCACTAACCCTATTTCACGTAAAACACGTAAATTATTATATACAGTTGCGACACTCATATTTGGAAATTTATCTTCTAGAGCTTTATAAATCTCGTCAGCTGTAGGATGAACCATAGAATTTAAGAGGTATTCAAGAACCGCATGACGCTGCGGAGTAATCCGTACTCCAGACTCCTTCAATGTATCAATTGCTTTAGACAGCCTTTTTTCTGACATCGCCATGCACCTCACTTTCCTATATATTAAAGATTTCAACATCAATAATTAATTAATAATATCTATAATTTAGTTTAACCCTTAATCAAAGCCTCGTCAAGAATTCCCGTTAAAAATACACTTCTTTTTTCATTTATTACAAAATTGTGAACGTGTACAACTTATATTTCACTTCAATTCAATATTTAAACATCAAAAAAGCCATCTATACAAAGTGTATAAATGGCTTAAAGCAATTATTTATTGTCGCGGATGTAGTTCAATGCATCTTCAACATGTCCTTCTGCATTTACATCACGGAATTCTTTTTGAAGGTTTCCTTCTGGGTCGATGATAAATGTAGAACGAACGACACCGTAAAATTCTTTACCAAACATTTTTTTCAATTTCCAAACATCATATTCCTCACATATTTTGTGATCTTCGTCTGCTAATAATTCAAATGGAAGATCATGTTTATCAATAAATGCTTTGTGATCTTCTACTGGGTCTGGACTAACACCTACGATTACAGCATCTAATTCACCGAATGATTCGTGGTTATCACGGAAATCACACGCTTCAGTAGTACAACCTGGAGACATATCTTTTGGATAGAAATATAGTACTACATGTTTTCCTTTATAATCAGCAAGGCTAACTTTTTCACCTTTTTGATTGGGTAATGTAAATTGTGGTGCTTGTTTTCCTACTTCTAATGACATAATGTAAATCCCTCCAAAGTTTTAGATTATGATTTGAGTATAGCATATTATTCCATCTATATCGATGAATACGTTCTAATATTGTTTTTGAGCAGATCTATTCCCTTGCACAATTCGGAGTACAAAGGCAGTCGGTAATATGTAACTAATCAATGCTTGAAAAATCGCAATGACCCGACCTATTCCGACTGGGCTAATATCTCCGTAGCCAATCGTCAACAACGTAACCCCACTAAAATATATAGAACGTAATAATGTTTGTACAAATGATCCATCATGAATCTCATTATGTTCTAGTAACACGACGTATTCTAACGAAAGTAAAAAATAAATACAGCCAAAGCCAAGCAATACAATAATATATATCATGAATAATGTATAAAATAACTCATGAGAAAAGCGACTATCTTTCAAAATATGCCTTCTGTTATTTCTTTTAACATCCCCACAAACAAATTCAAAAATACTCATTATCATAATTCCAAAAATAAGAATAGTCAGCAGCCAAATCATTTTTTTCGACCTACCTTATTCATACTTCTTCTTATATATATAGATTGTATTCATAAAATATACATATTCAGTACAAACCTACTTTGTTAAATGACTGAACGATTCCATAGCAATCCTATGATCGTCATACATCTATTCAGTTTTGTATCCTTAATAAAAAAGTTGCTCCATCATATAAAGCTGATGAAGCAACTTAACGCTTTCTATTAACTTCTACTATACATTTAGATTTTGCACATGGTATAAATCATAATAACTTCCTTTTTGTGCAATGAGTTCCTCATGTGTTCCGATCTCTTTAATTTCTCCATTTTCAATGACGACAATACGATCCGCATGCGTGATTGTCGCAAGTCTATGTGCAACGATAAAGGTCGTTCTTTCCGCTGCAAGTTTTTCCATTGCAGTTTGAATGAGGTGTTCACTTTCAAGGTCAAGTGCTGAGGTTGCCTCATCAAATATTAAAATAGCTGGATTCTTCAAGAACACTCGTGCAATTGCAATTCGTTGTCTTTGACCACCAGATAGTTTCACACCACGTTCACCTACAAGTGTATCGTAACCTTCTGATAGATTTTGAATAAAACCATGCGCGTTTGCTGCTTTAGCTGCTCGGATTACTTCTTCATCAGAAGCATTTGGGTTCCCCATTCGGATATTGACAGCGATAGACTCACTAAATAGAACATTATCCTGTAAAACCATACCGATTTGGTTACGGAGTGATCTTGCTTGAACCTCACGGATATTTTTACCATCAACTCGAATCGCCCCGTCAGTCACATCATAAAATCTTGGAATCAAACTGACTAATGTAGACTTTCCACCACCGCTCATGCCGACAAGAGCAATGGTCTCTCCAGGTGCTACGGCTAAATTCACATGTCTTAATGCGTACGCATCCTCAGCATCATATTGAAAACTTACATCGTCGAATTCAATTTCACCTTTAATGTTTTCTAATGCTGGCGCCCCTGGTAAATCTTTAATATCATAAGGCTCGTTATATAATTCAAACACACGGTCAATTGAGGCAACAGATTGTGTCAATGTAGTGGATGAGTTGATTAAACGACGTAGTGGACTATAGACACGCTCCATATAACCTACAAAAGCAACCATTGTCCCCATCGTCAAGTTACCATTAATGACTTGGTAAGCTGCAAAAGCAATGACAAGTAAGGGAGCCAAATCTGTAATCGTGTTTGTAATCGCAAATGTTTTAGCGTTCCAATCTGTATGTTTTAAAGCCTTCTCTA
>DVIO01000098.1 GCA_018711205.1 Candidatus Avamphibacillus intestinigallinarum
TACATAACTATGAACTTTTATCAGTGTATATCCTTTTTCATCTACACCTTGTACTTGAGCTTTTGCGATCACACGATCACCAACCGTCACTTGGTGAATAAATTTCACCTCTGAACTTGCCGTAACAGCAAATGCGTCATCGATAACCGCGACAGCCAATGAATTTGCCTGCGCGAATAAATGATGCCCCCTTGCTATTTTATTACGAGAAAACACATGTTGTGCTTCAATTTCTAAAATCGAAATTGCATTTATATTCAATTCTAAGTCAACGACTTCACCAATAATATCTTCAATTGGCAATGTCCTTAATGTATTTGTCCATTCTGATTGTGCAACAGATTTAATTCTAGCACGTAATTCTGGAATATTTAATTCAAGACGATCAAGACGAATTGTTTGAATACTTACCTTGAATTGTTTAGCCATCTGCTCATCTGTCGCAAATGGTGTTTCGGCAAAAGCCTTTTGTATCGCCTTCTGCCTTTCTATTTTATTCATTTTCAACTTAAGCACCGCCTATTTAAACCAAGCTCAAAACATAAAATTAAGACTAGGTACTAATAGTAATATATATGATGTTTTTTTATTATGCAACATTTGTTAATCTAATTTATATTCTAAGCCGCCCTTATTTTCAATTTCTTTTCGCAATGCCAAATAAGCAGTATCCTTTTCTAAAAGATCTGCTTCAATTATATCAACAGCATCTTTTCTTGCAGTTTCTAAAGCTCGATAATCATGAACCATATCAGCCACTTTAAACTCTGGTAAACCACTTTGTTTTCTACCAAAGAAATCACCAGGGCCTCTTAATTTTAGATCCTCATCTGCTAACACAAAACCATCATTTGTCTCTGTCATAATACGCATGCGTTCTTTTCCAACTTCTCCTTTAGGATCTGCTATTAAAATACAATGACTTTGCTTTTCTCCACGACCTACTCGACCTCTTAACTGATGTAATTGTGATAAGCCAAAACGTTCAGCATCATAAATCACCATGATAGTCGCATTCGGCACGTTCACGCCAACTTCAATAACCGTTGTTGAAACAAGAATTTGAATTTCATTATTTTGAAATTGATTCATAATCTCCTCTTTTTCTTCAACAGTTCTTCTACCATGCATTAAGCCTACTTGTATCGTCTCCGGATAAAAGCTTTTTAGTTGCTGATGGAGATCAACCGCATTTTGAATATCGAGTTTATCTGATTCCTCAATCAATGGACAAACAATATAGGCTTGTTCACCTTGTAAAATACGTTCACCTACGAAGTTCAATACATGTGGGAATTGATTTGCTTTCGTCCAATATGTTTGAATCTCTTTTCGCCCAGCAGGCAATTTATCAATGACCGAGACATCCATATCTCCTAAGGCTGTAATAGCTAGTGTTCTTGGGATAGGTGTAGCCGTCATAAATAATACATCAGGATGTAAACCTTTATCACGTAATACACGCCGTTGTTCCACACCGAAACGATGTTGCTCATCCACAACAACTAATCCTAAGCTTGCAAAAAACACGTCATCTTGAATTAATGCGTGTGTACCAACTAAAATATCAATTTCCTTATTGGCTAATCTATTTAATAATTCACGTCGTTTTTTTCCTTTTATAGAGCCTGTTAATAGTTCTATTGTTAGCTTTCCTTGAAACAATTCATTCATAGAAGCCAAATGCTGTTCTGCTAATATTTCTGTTGGAACCATTAAAGCGCCTTGATGACCAGCCGTAACCGTACCATATAGAGAAATCGCTGCTACTGCTGTTTTACCAGAGCCAACATCTCCTTGGAGCAACCGATTCATTCGGTATGGTGAACCCATGTCATATAAAATTTCTTTAAGTACTTTTTGTTGAGCGTCCGTTAAAGTAAAAGGAAACGTTTTAATAAAACAATTTATTGTTTTAAGATCAAATTTTTGAACATTTCCTTCTGACTCTCTTCTTCTTTCCTTACGTAAAAGTTGCATTTTTAACTGAAAAATTAAAAATTCTTCATAAATAATTCGCCTTCTAGCATGCTTTAAAGATACATGACTTTTCGGAAAATGCATTGTTTGAATCGCATCAAACCGATTAGGCAATTTATATGCTTTTAACGTTTGTTCAGGTAATATTTCCTCAATTTGTTGCCCATATTGATCAAACCCAGTTTGAATGAGCTTTTTCAAACGTTGGTTCGTCATGTTTCCTTTTAATCCGTAAACGGGTTGAATCTCTTGTGTTTGATCAATCGTCCCTTTTTTAAAGAAACTGGCTGTAATTTGTAGACGATGTGCATCCCATTTACCAGTAAGTGTGACTATATCACCTGGATTAATTTGCTTTTTTAAAAATGCACGATTAAACATCACAACTTTAACAGCAACCATCTCAACTTCAATTGTAAAGGTTAAACGATTTTTCTTTTTTCCATAAAAGTTGAGGGAAGGTTCATAAAGTACCCTTCCCTCAATCGTTACCTTATCCTCATGTACCAATTCTTTTAACGGTTTAATTTCATGGCTATCA
>DVIO01000099.1 GCA_018711205.1 Candidatus Avamphibacillus intestinigallinarum
TTTCATCTCCAATGACGATTTTAGTTCCAACTGGTTTCTCACCGACTTCACGTATTTTTTGGACAAACCGTAACAAGCCATATGCATCATCAAACTCCCGAAAACGGTTCGGACTATTAATCGTTTTTCCTTCAGTAATGTTACGTATTTCAGCAATCTCTTCCGTAACTTTCTCACCTTCTACGTGCCCACCGCGTTGTTTGGCACCTTGGGCGAGCTTTAGTTCAAACGCTTTAATTGCCGGCATATCACTCTTTTGGCGGAATAGCTCCCAATCAAACTCACCAGCTTTTGTCCGAACACCGAATAAACCTGAGGAGATTTGCATAATCAGATCGACATTTCCTTTTAGATGATAAGGTGAGACACTGCCTTCCCCTGTATTCATCCAAGCTCCTCCTGCCATGCCAAGACCTTTTGACAATGCCGTTACAGCGTGATCACCTAAGGATCCAAAGCTCATCGCCGACTGACCAATTAATCCTTTTACTTTGAACGGCTGTTTAACCGTATGCTCCCCGAGAATTACCGCATCTTCATCCGTTAACAAATATGGTTTCAGTTGCGCACGCTTATGTGACTCCTTCCGATTGAACAGTCCCTCGTTATCTATATGATAGAGCATCGTATCTACTAGAGGCTCTTGTTCAATATGCATTTCTTCACGTTGCTTCGGAAACATATTATTCACTATATAATAACCTTCTTCATCGAAATCTCGCTTCGAACCATAGCCAATCATTCTTGTATTATACTTACCAGCTTTCACAACGTATTCAAATTGTTTTCGATTAAAAGGCTTTCCTTCACTATTATTATTGAAAAGATACTGCCTTAATTCAGGCCCCATCTTCTCAACAATATAGCGCACCTTGCCTAGTAGTGGATAATTACGCAAGATGGAATGTTGTTTTTGCCGACGATCTCTTACATATAGCCACATCACAATCAGTGCTGGAATCACAATCATTAAAAATAAACAGGCTAATAAAATGAGGATAATATCTAATTCCATCGAATCACTTCCTTAACATAGATGTGTTTTCTTTTACCTAATTGTTCATAATCAAAACCATATGCTCGTTTCTTAGATGATTTTTATTGAATAAGTACGTATAATAAGAGATATCAATGTTAGAGACAAACTGGAGGTACTATGCTTACATTTGAACAAAAACTAGCCATTATTGAATCTTTTCCTGAACTAACGCGTTATAACATCTCAATGGGACGTGTCAATTTCCACTTTGAAGACAGTGTTCTAGATAAAAAAGTCGTTGTAGATCGACTTCATCCGAATGGTAATGGATTCATCTATGGTGGTGAGCTGGATACAGCTTATGAAGTGGATAACCGTGGTATGATTAATATTCGTGAATTAGATGAAAAAGCACTTCACTCACTCATTCATGAGGCCATTGATTCCATGAAGGAAACGGAAATCACGACTGAAACTTGGATTGATGACGAAGGCTATACCGTTACCCTTTCAGGTGCAGATGATACATGGGATGTTTTTACTGGCGAACTACTAGATGCAACTTTCCCAACGAAAGAAAGTGCAATTGAATATTTAAACCAAGAAGGCTTTCGTCCAAATTAAAGATAAACAGGTCACTCCAATATAACGGAATGACCTGTTTTTTTATGATGTGAAGTCTGCCATAATTTTTGAAATCGCTGGGATATCAGCAGGTGCCCAGTCCAATGTGTTCAAATCTTGTGGTGACATCCATTTAATCGCTTCATGCTCTATATTTTTCAGTTCACCAGCAGTTACTTTGCAATAATATGTAGTTAAATGAACAATACCAAAATCATATTCATATACGGTATAGTCAATTTTCTCTCCGACAGAAATTTCACATTCCATCTCTTCCTGTAATTCACGAATCAAAGCTGCCTCAGGTGTCTCACCTTGTTCAATTTTACCACCTGGAAATTCCCACTTATAGGCAAGTGTTTTCGTAGCACCTCGTTGGGCACAGAGAATCTTCCCATCTTCAGTAATGACGGCACCTACAACATGTATGTCTTTCTTCATTTAGATCACCTCTTTTCAGAACATTTCTTCTTTATAGTGTAAAGAATCTTAACTCTGTTTTCAATTTCCGTCTAGCAATATGTCCGTAAAAAGTTCTCATGAGCAAAGCCACGTACTTCTACTTCTGAATAATGGTTGAGCAATTCATTGATTAAATTTTCATATTGACCAGCATGTACCAAATTAGTAATATGACGGTCAATTCCATCAAAATCTGATCCAAAACCAATCAAATGGGCTCCGCCTAATCCTGCAAAATGATCGATATGCTTAATCAAATCGGCAATTCGGGTATCTTGTTGATCTGAAATAA
Source organism: Candidatus Avamphibacillus intestinigallinarum (assembly GCA_018711205.1). Taxonomy (GTDB): domain Bacteria; phylum Bacillota; class Bacilli; order Bacillales; family Amphibacillaceae; genus Avamphibacillus; species Avamphibacillus intestinigallinarum. The sequence goes on from DVIO01000099.1 coordinate 2,358, forward strand.
ATTCGGGATAGAACACGACGTGAATCATCGCGTTTTTGGCAAACATTGCTTTCGCTTGAGCATCGGTTAAGTTACGCGGATGATTGTGAAGTGCTTTTGAGTTGGAATGACTGGCTATAGGTCTATCCGCTATTTCAATGACATCCCAAAATGCGCGCTCCGATAAATGCGATACATCTGTTAAAACATGTCGCTCGTTCGCAAACTGGACGATCTCGCGACCAAAGGTTGTGAGTCCTGCTCCACGTGGTTCACCACTCCCATCTGCTGCAAGATTGGCATAATTCCACGTCAAACCGATTGAACGTACGCCTAATTGATATAATATTTTAA
>DVIO01000011.1 GCA_018711205.1 Candidatus Avamphibacillus intestinigallinarum
AAATTTATGTCTAAAAACGTTACATCTCTTCAATAAGATTGGTATTATAAGATTAATTATGAATTGGAAAGAAGGTTCAACATGCAAATACAAAAACGTAATGCCACACCTCTATTTATTGCTGGATTTACAAGCTTATTTATATTTCTAATCATCGCTTGGGGCGTCCAGCTCGATGCGGGCTGGGTGCAGTCCCTTGATATGTTTTGGATTGACCACATACAAGCATCTATTTCAGATGGAAAAACATCCTTTATTAAACTGACGACAGAGCTAGGTAATATTCGCTTATTAATCGTTCTCACCATTTTAATTGTACTAACATTATTTTTCGTAAAACGATATGTTGACGGCTTATGGTTTGGCGGTACGATTTTATTCGGAGCAGCCATTGTAACGAAATTACTTAAAGGTTATTTTGACCGTGACCGTCCAGAATTCCTACAGCTTATTGAAAAATCAAATGAAAGCTTTCCAAGTGGACATGCTACAGGTACGACTGTGTTTTATATGTTACTTGCAGTAACTTTATTTTTGATAAGTACAAAATTATGGCAAAAAGTAGCCTCGCTTCTCATCGCTTGTTTATTTGTCGGTTACATTTTGTTTACAAGAATTTATCTCGGCGTTCATTTCCCAACAGATGTGTTCGGTGGATTCTTCCTAGGCCTTGCAGCTGTGCTCATCTCGTACGGACTCTATTTTATTCTGCGCCAATTTGTGCATAATATATTAGACAGATTAAAATTACGAGACGAAAGCATCCCCGATGAAGAATTGGGACGCTATATTCGACACCGTTTCTAAGCTTTTCGTTCATTTTACGTTATATTTTTCATTGATGGGGAAACGTTCATTAACCAACTCTTTAGGAGGGAACGTTTATGCGGCGTATTTGGACGAGGGAGGAAGAAGAGTATCTGATGGAAAACATCGGAACATATAAATTAGACACCTTAGCCAGTCACCTGAACCGAACTCCTGTCAGTGTCGAACTTAAAATGAAAAGAATGGGAATTGGTAATACTAGAAAACAAGTTGGTCTCTTAACAATGGGTGAACTTGCTCATTGTATTCAAGTTGACCGAAATACAGTCAAACATTGGGCCGAACATCATGGATTACCATATATTAAACGTAAAACTAAACAAAAACGTACTTTCTATTTTGTAGACACAACCGACTTTTGGAAATGGGCATTTGAACATCAAGATCGTGTCGATTTCTCAAAAATAGAAAAACATGTGCTTCCACCAGAACCGACATGGGTCGATGCTGCACGGGCGATAAAAAGAGAAAAGACATATCGTAACTGGACAACTTTAGAAGAGTCATTACTTATCGAATATGTAACAAAGAAAAAGCCATTAACCGAAATTGCCAAAAAATTAAACCGTTCATTATACAGTATTGAACGAAAGTATTACCGCTTAAAAAAATTAAAAAAAGTCGATTGATCTGGATAAGCGATTGGCTAGCCAATCGCTTTTATTCATAATATTAAGTCATTTCTAAAGGAGTTACCGGCATGATACAACTTATGACAATTGCAGATGATGATACCCTTCATACATATGATCATATCAATCAAACGGCGATCAAAGAAGCAAAGTGGTGGTGGGCTGACTTTAACAATCCAACTGAAGATGAAATTCGTAAACTAGATACAGAATTGCATTTTCATCCACTCGCCATCGAAGACTGTTTATACAGTATGCAACGGCCAAAGCTGGATTATTATGATGATTTTGCATTTTTTGTTACCCATACAATGGGACCCGAAACATTTAATCAGTATGAAATTGATTTTTTCGTTTCTACACGATTTATTGTGACATTTCACTTTGAGCCTTTAACTGAAATCCAAGCGACATGGGACCGTATGAATGAACATACGAACATTTCGAAATGGGATCCGTATCACGTCTTTTATAAGGTCATGGATCACGTCGTTGATAATTATTTCCCGGTTATTGCTGAACTCGAAGATTTAATAACCGAAGTTGATGAAAATACAGAAAATAAATCGATGGACGTGTTATTAGAAAATTTATTTGAATTACGTCATCAGCTACTTGAATTGCGTCATGCGATTCATCCGATACGTGATTTGTTTTACCGGATTTTATATTCACATCGTCTAAAAGGCATTGAAGAGCATCGTGAATATTTTGCTGATATTTATGATCATTTACTTAAACTATCAGAAATGATCAATTCCAATAGAGAAATTTCAAATGACATTCGTGATAATTTTATTTCGATGAACTCCTATCAACAAAATAAAGTCATCCAAATCCTCACTGTGATTACATCTATATTTGCGCCACTTACTTTTATTGCAGGGATTTATGGCATGAACTTTGTCAATATGCCTGAACTTAATTGGCATTTCGGCTATTTAATCGTGATGGTTATTATGTTCGCACTGAGTATCGGAATGATCATTTGGTTTAAGAAAAAAGGTTGGTTTGGCTAATTTTTTGTTCAATCGTATCGTTCAAAAAGTTGCTTTTTCAGTAGACTTACGCTAAGATTAATTTAATTTCATAATAGATTTCCTTCGGGGTCGGGTGTAATTCCCAACCGGCGGTGATGAAACGTCGTAACGTTTCTTAGTCCGTGACCCGTGCGGCCATTTTGCCAAGCGGTGGATCTGGTGTAACTCCAGAGCCGACAGTTAAAGTCTGGATGGGAGAAGGAATTTTAGAAAAGGCCATTTTTGTGTTGAAAGTAATTTCTGCACATAAATGTGTCTCGTTATTCTGTTCCCTTTAACAGAATGACTTTTGCCTTTCGTAAATTCTGTCCGTATGCCCTTGAAGCTCACTTCAAGGGCTTTTTATATTGATAAAGAAAGGAGGTAATCCATGTTTACGGGCATTATTGAAGAAAAAGGAAAGATTTTGCAAATAGATTATATTTCACGTCAAGCAACACGGTTAAAAATAGAAGCCCCAACCATTTTAGAGGATGCGCACATTGGTGATAGCATTGCGATTAATGGAGTCTGTTTAACGGTTACGAAGCAGACAGAAACAGCTTTTGATGTCGATATTATGCCAGAAACTATTCAAGCAACCTCCCTACAAAGTCTGCAAATTGGATCAGTCGTTAATTTAGAACGAGCCATGCCTGCTAACGGTCGTTTCGGTGGACATTTTGTTAGTGGCCACGTTGATGCGACCGGCCGATTGATTCGAAAAACCCCGAAGGAAAATGCTATATATTATGAAATTCAATATCCCGATCACTGTAAAGCTTTTTTCACAATGAGAGGTTCTGTCGCAATAGACGGAATTAGTTTAACAATCTTTGCCGTTTCCGAACGCAGCTTTACTGTCTCACTTATCCCCCATACACAATCAGAAACAAATTTAGGTGAAAAAGATGTGGGGGATATCGTAAACATTGAAGGTGATATGCTGATTAAACATGTTTCCCATTTACTACAATTTACGCCAAGCGAAAGAGAACAAACATTAAATCTAGAGACACTGAAAGAAAATGGATTCATGTAAGGAGGGTTTTTTTGTTACACACAATTGAAGAAGCGATTATAGACTTACAGGCAGGAAAAATGATTATTGTAATCGATGATGAGCATCGCGAAAATGAAGGTGATTTAGTCGTTTTATCCGAATTCGCAACACCTGAGGCCGTTAATTTCATGATTACACACGGTAAAGGTCTTGTTTGTACATCGATTGAGGAGAAGCTTGCACAAAAAATCGGCCTTTCCATGATGGTTCATAAAAATACAGACCCATTCTCTACAGCCTTTACAGTGAGCATTGATCATGTAGATACAGCTACAGGGATTAGTGCCATCGAGCGTTCTAAAACGATTCAAGCTTTGACCAAACAAGATATTTCAATGCAAGATTTTAAACAGCCAGGTCACGTATTCCCACTAATCGCAAGGGACGGTGGCGTCCGAACAAGACGTGGTCATACTGAAGCATCGATAGATTTAGCTAAATGTGCGGGGAAATTCCCATCAGCAACAATTTGTGAAATTATTAAAGCAGACGGTACGATGGCTCGATTCTCCGACTTACAAAAAATGGCGGACATGTATCATTTAAAAATGATTACGATTGAACATCTTGTCCAATATATGCAAGAAACAAGCAATCAGCATATTTGCAAATCATAGGAGGGTTACACATGACAAATACTTTTTCCGGTCACCTAGTTGGAACCGATTTAACAATTGGAATTGTGGTAGGCAGATTTAATGATTTTATAACGAGTAAGCTCGTCGACGGTGCCGTTGATACACTAGAACGACACGGGGTAGCACACGATAACATCGATATCGCTTGGGTACCAGGTGCCTTTGAAATCCCATTAATCGCAAGTAAGATGGCTGAGAACAAACGATATGATGCCATTATTACATTAGGTACAGTCATTCGTGGAGCGACACCACATTTTGATTATGTTTGTAATGAAGCGGCTAAAGGGATTACAAATGCAGCACTCAAATCTGAAAAACCGGTTATCTTTGGTATTCTGACAACGGAGACGATTGAGCAGGCTGTAGAACGCGCTGGAACAAAAGCTGGAAATAAAGGTTCTGAATCAGCAGTGGCTGCAATTGAAATGGCCAATATGATCAAAACGTTAGAAGGTTAAAAATAAAAGACCTGATTTCTTGAAAATAAGAAATCAGGTCTTATTTACGATGGCTTCATATTTTTTCGTGGTGTATGTGATACATAGCTATGTAAGATCATTCCGACAATGACAAGTATAATACCTGCTGAGGATATAACACTTGGTAAAGGTGCTGATAACCAAACGATTTCGCCAAATACAGCAAATAAAACTTCTGCAGATTGTGTTGCTTCAACTGCAGCTAACTTTGCCATATCGCCTTTTACAATATCAGTCGCTTGGAAGAATAACACAGTAGCAATCACACCTGAACTTATCGCCACTATAAATGCTTGAGACGTCTGACTAACACTTGGAAGTCCTACAGTTGCAACGCCATATGCTGAGAGTAATAGCCAAAATGGCATACTGGCAAGGGTCATACCAAGCACACGCTGATATGCATCTAACCGTCCCCCTGTTAGATCCATCATTTTTCTATTTCCTAATGGATAGGCGAAGGATGCAATCATAATCGGTACGACGGTTAACACGACTGCTTTAATAGAAAGAGTTGTCGCTTGATCAACTTGCATAAGCATCACACCGATTAAAATAATCCCTGACATCCCTAAACCTATAAATGGTATTTTCCCACGGACACGTGTCGGTCCTTTTTCCGTATGAATGGTTAAAAAGAATAAAGGCGCTAATAAAGAACCTGAGATAATCGTTAATTGCCAAGTCCCTGCAATTAACCATCCTGGTCCATATGCCGCCGCAAAACTAAGTGGTGCATAAAATAAACCAAAGCCAACAAAGCTCCATAAAAGCCAAGCTACGGGATGACGTTTCATTTCGACCCATAATGCCTTGAAATTTTTACGTACCAGCACTATGACGATTAAAAATGGCACCATGAAAATATACCGTAATGAAGCACTCCAAATCCAACTGCCACCGTCAAGATCCATCGAACGGTTCAACACAAATGTAAAGGCGAAAAAGAACGCCGCTACAATCCCTAACAAAATTGGACGCATCCTAACACCTCATTTCAAAGCGCTTTTCCCTATTTTAAAGGACTGCTCCAAAATAAGAAAGGGTGATTTAATGATTCTTGATTTCATGAATGGGTAACGTCAATGAAAAGCATTGTCTTGTTTCATAAACATCTACCCAAATTTCTCCGCCATGATGTGTGACAATTTCCTTTGCAATGGCTAAACCTAGACCACTGCCACCATTTGCTCGACTTCGTGAAGCATCAATCCGGTAAAATCGCTCAAAGATTCGCTCTCGTTCACTCTCTTCAATATATGCGCTCTCACCACAAATCATTAATTTGTAAGTATCCTCTTCTCTCATGCCAACAATTTCAATTGGGGCTGTCCCTTCATAATACATAATCGCATTATCAATTAAATTCGTAATGACTTGTTGAATGCCGGATGGATATAACCATAGGTTCGCTTGTTCAACATTTGTAGCAATATCAATCCGCTCTTTGTCTAATTTCCAGTGAAACATTTGTACACACTGTTCTACCAGATTGGACATTTCTGTTACTTCTCTCGTCGTATATTGATTGACAGTCAAGGAGTCCCATTCTTTTAATTGTTCTAATTGCTCGATCAACTCAGTCAGTCGTTTAGATTCCTGATAAAGCGCCTCATACATGGCGACATCACCTGTTAAATCTCCAGACTTTAATGCCTGTAAATATCCATTTAAATTTGACAAAGGCGTCCGAACTTCATGGGATAAGTCTGAGATTAATTTCACACGTTCTCTTTCATTTGTTTGTAACTGGGTGATGAGTTGATTAAACTGTGCGACAAGCTGTCCCACTTCATCTTGTGCAGTCGTTTCAATTTCTTCTGGGAATTCGCCTTGTTGCAGATGTTTTGCGGCATCTGTTAAGCGTTTTATCGGCTTAATGAGTTTACTCGTAAACACATATTGCAGTATCCCACCGATGACAAGTCCGACTATACTGAAGACGAGTAAGTATTCGAGCAATTTTCGATTAAAGCGTTGTTGACGTAGTATATCTAAATTCCCAATGCCATCCGCTAAGAAACAAGCTGCATTATAGATGGCTATACCACTAATCGCAATTGTTGCCGCAATCACCACTACATTTAAAAGTGATAATCTCCAAATTAACCCTTGTGGTAATAACTTTTTACGACGTGACAAATTTATACCCCATTCCACGTACTGTTTGAATCCGATGTGGCTTGCCCGCTTCGGTTTCAACCTTACTCCGCAATTTTTTAATATGTGCATCTATCGTTCGGTCTAAAACCGTCTTCTCCAGATTCGGATACAGTTGCTCAATTAACTCTTCACGAGACAATATTTGGTTTGGATGTCGCATCAAGAAATAAAGTAATTCGAACTCATGACGCGTTAAATCAATTTTTTCTTGATGTAAAAACACTTCACCTTTTCTTGGCATGATACAAATACCGGCGCCAACTACCTTTTGACAAAAGCGGCCTGTCCTTCGTAGAACAGCCTCGACTTGGGCGAGCAATTCCTCTGAATCAAAAGGCTTGGTCATATAATCATCTGCTCCCATTTTCAGGCCAGCAATTCTATCAGCAATGCGTGCCTTAGCAGACAGCATAATAATCGAGACTGAATCGTCTTGTGATTTCACCCACTGACAAAATGCCTCTCCACTTAATTTAGGTAGCATCAAGTCCAGAATGATTAAGCATGGATAATAGGTTGTAAATAATGACTTAGCCTCTTCACCATCAGCGGCTTCATAAACCTCATAACCATCTCTTCTCAAATAAAACGAAATCAATTCACGAATCATCCGATCATCTTCCACAACAAGAACACATTCTTTCATGTTTTCCACCTCAATAGCTAGCATAACATGATTATTTCATTTTATTGAATTCAGCGATCATCATATCGTAATGCATCGCACCTAATGCAACAAATTGAATCCTTCCAGTGGAATCTACCATAAATGAAGATGGAATCGGTTGAATTTTATACGTATCGGCTACTTCTGTTTCTGTATCTAACAAAATCGGAAACGTCATACCAAAATCATCTACAAATTCCTCAACTTTATCCATATCTTGTTCTGTTTCAGTTAAATTCACGGCTAGAATTGTAATATCCTCATTTTCATGAAACTTTTGTAAATCTGGAATTTCAGCTCGACATGGCGGACACCACGTTGCCCAAAAATTCACCATAACACGCTCTCCACGTAGGTCAGATAATTTCTTTTTCTCACCATCCAATGTTTCAAGCTCAAAGTCTGGAGCCATTTTACCCTTTTCCACACCAACTTCGTCAGATTCTTCTACTCCACCCCCGCTGTTCTCATCCTGACTGGTCACTGTTTCCTCAGAGGAAACAATCTCATCCGTTGTATCCTGATGATTGATATAATCATAGATGGCATAACCTACTAATCCAACAACAAGTACAATCAAAATATACTTTTTCATTGAGCATCCCCCTATCCAAGTTTTTCAAGCCAAGTCCCTTGTACAAGCTCTAAAATAAACTGTGTAATGCGCGGCATTTGACCAGTGAATAAAATAATGCCCATGATGATCATGATGCCGCCACCAATTTTCATAATGAGATTACTTCGTTTCACAATCCATTTGGTTGAACCAATAAAGAATGTCAGTAAAATAAACGGCACAGCAAAACCAATGATATAAGAAATCGTGTAAATGATACCTCTACTTGGATCACTTGTTGCCATAAATAAAATTGAACCGAAAATCGGCCCAATACAAGGTGTCCATCCCGCTGCGAAGCCAAGTCCAACAAAAAATGTCCCCAGGTAACTCACACGTTTGGTTTTATATTGCATCCGTTTCTCACGCATTAACGATTTAATGGTCATCCAGCCACCGACAAATAACCCCATCACAATGATGAAAACACCCGCGAGTCGCTGAATTAACAAGCCTGATTGACCGACTAATAACCCTTCAATCCACTGTCCTAAAAAGGAAGCGCCAATCCCTAAACTAATAAATATAGTTGAAACGCCCAATAGGAAGAAGATTGAGTGACTTAATAACCGTCCACGAATTTTCGCATTCTGCTCTCCTTGAATTTCCTTCACGCTCATCCCCGTAATATAGGACAGATAGGCAGGAAAAATCGGTAAGACACATGGAGATAAAAACGATAACGCACCTGCACCTAATGCCATAAACACACCAACAATGAGGACTGTATCTGTTTCAATTCCTCCCAAATCGTACACCATCCTTTTCACATAATATTTCAATCTAATAGCCAGTATAAAATGACTTTATGAAAATATGATGAAAGCCTATTTTGTTTATATCGCATACAGAAAAAGACGATTCCCACATGGAAATCGTCTCAAATACTTTAAACCCTTGCTTCAGCCGCAGTATGTACTTTGTCCTTTTCATTTAAGAAAATCGTGAATATAACACCGACAATAAGGTAGCCTGCTGCCAACCAAAATCCTGTTGTATATTCTCCGGTAGTGTTTCGCAAATAACCACCAATAAACACACCCATTGCTGCAAACGCTTGATGAACAAACCATGTAAAACCTAAAATACTGCCCATTGCATTTTTACCAAACTTATCGCCAATAATACCCGTCACCAACGGAATAATTGGCATCGATGCCACTCCGTAGATTATTGCAAATACATATAACTGCCAAAGACTTGTAGAAGCCGCTAACCAAACAAAAGCAAGCGCACGAATGCCATATAAGGGAATTAACAAGTTTCGTTTACCAACCTTTTGACTCCACTGACCAGTAAGCCACATAGACACAGCACTCGCTGCTGCAGCAATACCTAGTAATTGTCCTCCAAGCCCCGTGGAACCTCCGAGGTCAACTGCATAATTCGGTAAATGAATCGTCACCATGTATAAGGAGAATGCACAACTTGTAAAGCCTAACGTAGCAAGCCAAAATACACGAGACTGAAGAGCTTCACG
>DVIO01000100.1 GCA_018711205.1 Candidatus Avamphibacillus intestinigallinarum
ATCCCATTTCCAATTACTTCTTCTAAAGGAGAACAACATTTAGAAGAAGTAATTGGAAATGGGATATATACTGGATAAAAAATTGGAACTACTTGAGTAGGTTGGTGTGGTTGGTGTATAGGTTCTGTCGACTGTTGCGTTTGCACATGTTTTTTAGAAGTACAGGTTGGTGGAGTATCATGATACGTTTCTGGTGTATGTTTAGATTGTTCGTCAAGTAAAAAAGGGGGAGCATTTAAATCTATTTTCGACATGAATTCACCATCAAGTTCTGGCATATTTTGTAACGATTGTAAAGGTTCGTCTGCTTTCACAGGTGTAGCAGCCAAGTTTTTTTCAACTGAATGTTGCTTAGAAGGTGAACTCATATGCTCAGATTTTGGTATCTTTTCCTTTGCTTCTGATGATGATTTTTCTTTTGCTTCGGTCTGTTTATTTGATTCAGTTTTTGACGGTATTTTGATTTTCATGCCCGGCATAATCATATCTGGACTCGCAATATGATGATTCATATTTTTTAATGCTTCAAGATCCACATCATATGCTTTGGCTATTTTCCATAATGTATCACCTTTTTGGACAATATGAATTTTCAAACCATTCTCTCCTTTCACTACTCTGTAAAGTCGTGGCGTCTTTACTACTATATGCATCATTCCGAAAAACTTGAATATAATTTAAAAAATCAACCCTCCATTTTACAATGGTCGAGTTGATTGATTAGCATTTTCAATTTCATATACAGGATATGTACCAAGAACAGTCACTTCACAACCTAACGCTTCTAATTCTCCTTGGACACCTGGGAACAATACATCATCATACGGTTGATTCACATCAATAATAAAGAAATAATCACCCAGCCCAGTTTTGGTAGGACGAGACTCAATCTTAGATAAGCTCATTTTCCTCCAAGCAAATGCGGATAATACTTGATGTAGCGCTCCTGGGTTATCAGTCGGTAATGTAATGAGTAACGTTGTTTTTTGGCCTTCTACAGGTTGTTTAATATGCTGAATTGAACGGTCCTTTGCGAGTACAACAAATCTAGTGTGATTATTAGGAAAATCGTGAATATTTTCCCGTAAAATATTTAATCCATATTCCTCAGCAGCAAGTGCATTACCAATTGCTGCAATCGGTGCATTTGTTTGCGACACCATCTCAGCTGCTTTTCCCGTAGAATTTGAAAATTCAATCTTTGCTTGCGGGATTTCTGTATGAATAAACTGATGACATTGGGCAATTGCATGGCTATGAGAATGAATTGCCTGAATATCATGTAATGATCCTGAAAAATGTTTATTCAATAATAAATGTTGTTCGATGGGCACAATAATTTCTGCAACAATTGGTAAACGGACTTGATGTACTAAATAATCGATTGTGAGTTGCACAGTGCCTTCAATCGCATTTTCAATCGGAACAACACCTATATCAATATCACCACGCTCTACTGCATCAATACATTCAGGAATTGTGTCAAAGCCTTCTTTTTCTCCACTGTTGAATGTTTTATCGACAGCAATCTTAGTAAAGGTGCCTTTGGGTCCTAAATAGCCTATTTTAATGGTCATGCTCATTTCCCCCTTTCACGCTATATATGTTGAGTTACTCAAGAAATTCAAATTCATAATCTAAAATACGAACTGTGTCACCATCTTTGGCACCACGTTCTCTTAATGCTTTATCAACACCTAACCCTCTCAATTGACGGGCAAATCTTTGTGCCCCTTCATCACGGGTTAAATCTGTCATTTTAAATAGCTTTTCAATTTTTTCTCCATATAATACGAAAGCTTTATCAGGATCACGTGTAATCTGAAATGCTTTTTCTTCTTCATGATGACGATAGACAACTGTTTCTTCTGTCTGTTCAAAGTATTCTTCTATTTGTGGAATAGCATCTAACTGATCAGCAATCGCATATAATAAATCATCCAATCCGGTTCTCGTTAAAGTTGAAATCGGATAAATCGGTATATCTGAATGTCCTAAAGCTTTTTTAAATGCTGCTAAATGCTCTTCCGCTTCAGGCATATCCATCTTATTTGCCACAATAATCTGTGGTTTCTTCGTTAAATCCATTTCATATTGCTTAAGCTCTTGGTTAATACTCAAATAGTCCTCATATGGATTTCTACCTTCTGTAGCTGCCATATCAATCACATGGACAATAATTCGCGTACGTTCTACATGTCTTAAAAATTGCAAACCTAATCCTACGCCTTCAGATGCTCCTTCAATTAAGCCAGGCAAATCAGCCATCACAAAATTCCGTTGATCTTTCGTTTCGACCACTCCGAGATTCGGTGCTAATGTTGTAAAATGATATTCAGCAATTTTTGGTTTTGCCGCACTAATAACCGATAATAAAGTAGATTTACCTACACTTGGAAATCCAACTAAACCAACATCTGCAATCACTTTTAATTCTACTTTTATATTGCGTTCTATACCAGGTTCACCGTTTTCAGCTAAGTCTGGTGCAGGATTTCTGGGAGTCGCAAACCGAATATTCCCTCTACCTCCACGACCACCTTCTGCAATAGTCGCTTGTTGATTATGTTCTGTTAAATCTGCGATTACCTCTTCTGTATCCTCATCAATCACTGTTGTTCCAGCTGGCACCTTAACAATTAAAGGTTCAGCATTTTTCCCATGCTGTCCTTTAGATAAACCATTTTCCCCGCGCTTTGCCTTAAAATGCTTTTTATAACGAAAGTCCATTAATGTATGCAAGCCTTCGTCTACTTCAAAAATAATGTCGCCACCACGACCACCATCACCGCCGGCGGGACCACCAAATGGAATATATTTCTCACGTCGAAAGGAAGCTAATCCATTTCCGCCATCACCAGCTTTAACATATACATTTACTTGATCAACAAACATCATTCTGACCTCTCTCTATTTAAATATTGCTACGTCCACTTCGTATGAATGATTGTCACATTTAATCCGACAACTCATTTTTTCTTCATCTATCGCGAATGTATTTAATATATCTTCTTTAGTTTTTACAAATTCACCTTCCACATTCATGATCATGTGTAACGCGTCTGTAGTTTCTTTTAATTGTAACATAATTGGATAGACTTCAGATGGATGAATCATGTCATTCATTAAATCCATCACCATACAACTATAACGATAAAGAAATTGATCATAAACATGATAGCTTTTGTTTTCAAGCTGAATGTCATATGTCAGTGAGAAATTTTTGTAGAGATCGCTAAACTGAAAAATCCATAGCGTAAACTTTGGAGTGTCGAGATTTGTTAACTTTCGTTCATCTTCTATCATTTGAATCCATTCATTCACTTTTTCTTCTGCCTTTTCAGGTTTTTGAATGGTCAAATATCCTGAAACAAGTTGTAAATGATTTAATACATCATGTCGATAGCGTTGAATTATTTGAATAGCTAACTCTTCATCCATTAGACACCCTCCAGAACTAAAATGATCACAGAATTTTTAGAAAAATATTGGCATAAGTCATTATACACATAATAAGAAAAACCCCAACCCTTTAATCGGTTGAGGTTTTATATTTATTGAGCAACTGGATGTACACTAACTTTTTTGCGATTACGTCCGTAGCGTTCGAATTTTACGACACCATCTACTTTAGCAAATAAAGTATCATCTCCACCGCGTCCTACGTTTTCACCCGGATATATTTTAGTTCCGCGTTGACGGTATAAAATTGAGCCACCGCTTACGAATTGACCATCAGCACGTTTTGAACCAAGACGTTTTGCTTCAGAGTCACGTCCGTTACGTGTACTACCTACACCTTTTTTAGTTGCGAAAAATTGTAAGTCTAGTTTCAACATGTTATTCACCTTCCTTTTGCTTTATGAATAGACACATACTCTTCATAGTCTCGTTCAATCGTCTTTAACGAAATGAGCATTCCTTGAAATAACAATTCCACTTTTTCTTTTATATCTTGCGATAGATTAGTTGGAATATCTATTTTTAGATAACCACCTTCGCCACCTTGCTCGATATGTAAAGGAGCGTTTGTTATTTCAAGAACAGCATTCACAGCACCAAAGGTAACTGCTGAAACTGCAGCACAGACGAGATCTTGCCCATAAGGGCCACTATTGGCATGTCCTGAAACAACAAATGAAGAAATTTCTTCAACGTTATTATAATGAACCTTTATATTAATCATACAATCACTTATAGATTAATTTTGTCGACGACTAATTTCGTATAAGGTTGACGATGACCTTGTTTACGATGGTAGTTCTTTTTAGGTTTGAATTTCACTACAGAAATCTTTTTCTGAAGACCATGTTTTTCAACTTTAGCTGTTACAGTAGCGCCTTCCACTAATGGTGCACCAACTTTTACATTGTCCCCACCAACGAAAAGAACTTTATCAAACGTTACTGAATCATCAGCTGCCGTATCTAGTTTTTCAACGTAGATTGTTTGGCCTTCTTCTACCTTGATTTGTTTTCCACCTGTTTCAATAATTGCGTACATATGTCGCACCTCCCTGATTCTAAGACTCGCCATATTAAGGTATTCGCTCCAGCGAATTTAAAACCTGTTATGAGCGGTTGTAGCATTGGTGCTACGTTAATAACATTGTTATCATACCAAATAGGCAAAACCCTGTCAATTCATTTCTTTAAAATAAATCATATCTCGTATAGTTGGTTGTGCTGTATGTCCTTTAAAGAAAAAAGCCAATGCTTCGTTCTCTTCAATGACAGCCTCATCCCATTGACGTATCTTTAATTGATAATGACTGGAACGTTTAAATAAGGTAAACACATGATATAAAGAAGTAGAAGGTTCTACTTCAACAATCTGCTTTCTAGACTTTTGCTTGGACTGACTACGATTTAATAAAAATCTCATAAAAATATAGTGACGTCGTTTCCATTCGACGATATTTTCTTGCAATAAAAAAATGCCAAGTACAATTCCACTCATTGTTAGTATCATATACAAGCTGCCAACTATTAAAATACCAATAATGAAACAAAGTGATACGATTAGCATTGCTTGATAAGCCGTTTTAAAAGGGAACAATGAGGTTAATCCTAATTGAACACATTTCCCACCATCTAATGGCCAAATCGGTATTAAGTTAAATAATAAAATCCATATATTATATTGATATGCTTCTGTTAATAGTTGCTCCCCTAACAACAAATCCCCAAAATAAAACAAACCAATATGTATAAACACATGCTGCAATGGTCCTGCAATTACAACAAGAAACTCTTCGTAAATAGGGCGACTCAAATGCTCATCCGTTACCATTACACCACCAAAAAACCACAACATCAGTTTCTCGATTCTCCATCCTAATAATCGCGCCATGAGAAAATGACCTAATTCATGAATGAGCACAATACTTAAGATTATAAGATATTGTACAAATAAACCTGTTACAAATGCTAATATCATAAATAAATACGTCATTGGATGAAAATGAATACTAGGTAGTTTAATGTTCTTGATCAACTTTAATCACCGAAATGGGATCAATATATTTATCATTCTTTTCAACTGAGAAAAATACCGTTTGATGTTGTGATGTAGGCTTGAAATAACCGATTTTGTCTTGACTTCTTACATGTTCATATAAATGAACATTTGTATTATCTAAATGTCCGTATGTGCTCTTGCTCCCATCAGCATGTTGTATGATAATTGTTCGATTTGTGGCTTTTCGTTTACCTGAGAAGACAACCACACCATCTTTAATGGCGTGCACAACACTTTCCTGCTTTGGCTGAATTTGAACCCCTGTCCCATTTGCAGCAAACGTTTCTTTGACATTTCCATTTACAGGCATCGCCTTTTCATTAGCAACACGCTTTCCTTTTTTATTCTTATCTTGAAATAATACAAACGGAGAGCCAAATTTATGTTCATACCAAGCATTTACTTTTGCAAACGGAAAATCTTCTGTAAGAATATTTCGAACTGTCTTGTTAGTTGTTTGGAAGCTTGTTGACTCATTTTGCAAAATAAAGAACATGAACACAAACAGGCCTATTGACAACAATAATTTTTTTAACAATGTTGGCCTACCTGGTTTCCCGATGGTTTCTTTTTTCATGTCATAGGTTGGCATATGTAAGAAACCATGCTTTTCCTCATCGGTAACGGTAGGATAAATTTGTCGCGAAGTCTTGCGAGGTTCTTGATGAATAGTAGATGAGCGTTTTTTCTTTCGCTCTTGGATAGAACGGCGTACATGTTTAATTTGTTTCATAGCTTCACAATCCTTCTTCTAATCTTAGTAATAGCTATGAATGAATCAACACATTTATGCCAATATCAAAAGGATTGTACAATTGTACAATCCCCATAAAACCATTTTATGATTTCATACCGAAAAATTTCTTCAGACGTTGCATGACAGACACTTCTTGATCCGACACCTGCAGTGGAACACTCTCTCCTAAAATTCTTCTTGCAATATTTCGATAAGCAATGGAAGGTTTAGACTTAGGGTGAAATGCCACTGGCTCACCTTTATTAGATGCTTTAATCACTTCATCATCATCTGTTACAATTCCGATTAAGTCAATTGATAGAATTTGCACGATTTCATCAATATCAAGCATGTCTCCACTTTGCATCATATGATTGCGAATTCTGTTAATTAATAAGCTTGGTGCTTCAATATCTTCCTGTTCAATCAACCCAATGATTCGATCTGCGTCACGAACACTGGATTTCTCTGGTGTCGTTACAACGATTGCTCGGTCAGCACCAGCAATGGCATTTTGAAAACCTTGTTCAATACCAGCAGGACAATCGATAATAATGTAGTCATATTCTGTTTTTAACTCCGTAATGATTTCGCGCATCCCTTCGGACGTAACCGATGTTTTATCACTTGTTTGAGCAGCCGGTAAAAGTGATAAATCCTCAAAACGTTTGTCACGAATCAATGCTTGTTTTAATCTACAACGACCTTCAATCACATCTACAATATCATATATAATACGATTTTCTAGTCCCATGACGACATCTAAGTTACGTAAACCAATATCTGTATCGATTAAACAAACTTTTTTATCCATTAATGCTAAAGCCGTTCCTATATTAGCACTTGTCGTTGTTTTACCAACGCCACCTTTTCCAGAAGTAATTACAATGGCCTCACCCATTTAGCATCCTCCTTTTGAAACCGTCAATCGCCTGCTTCCGTTGTGATAAATCTTGTAAAGGTGCGATTAAAATACGATTTTGGTTCTCATCTATTAAACCACATCCCATGTCAATCCCGTCTGTTTCATAGTCCGGCGCTCGACTAATGTAGTCAGCAATCCGTAATTGATTTGGTTTCATGTGTGATGCGAGTATCATCGTATTGGCATCCCCATCTTTACCAGCATGGGCAATGCCATTTAAATGACCCATTACGTAAATATTTCCTGTTGCTTCTACTTGTCCACCTGGATTCACATCTCCTATCAGCAGAAGATCTCCAGTTACAGTTAACACTTGACCGGAACGAATCACTTTTACAAAAGTTTTTACTTCACTTTCGTCTTTCCATTTTAAAGCATCTTCTCGTAAAATGAGATCTGAATCAATCGCTACAATAGAGAGACGGTTTTCTTCTCCAATTAATTGTTCAATTTGTTCCTTTTCGTCATCATGTAAATATCGCTTACCTAATTTTAACGTTACTCCGACGATAGGCGCATCTTTTTCGGGCTTATGTTTATGTATTTTTTCGGCTAATTCATCATAAGCTTCATGAAATTCACATCTGTCGTCTATAAAAAATGTTAATCCCTCTGCTGTACCTTTAATTGTAATATTCTGTGCTACTTGACCCAAATCATCTCACCTGCCTTAAGAACAAATTGTTATTTCCTTGGCTCAGTACTAAAAACCGTTTCTACTTTAAAATGAAATATGCTTCGTTCGATGTTCGCGTTGCCATTTTTTTAGTTGAGCTGTCATTAATGGATAAAATGGAATTAAAAATAACAGGTTCAACAAAACAGTTGGCAATAGTCTATATAGTAAGTACGTGCTCCAAATCACATCTGAAACACCGATCACGAGATAAATCGTATTAATCAGTACATCCACAACAGCTATTCCGAATGCACCGAGTAAGATCATAACGATTATATTACCATGCAAAACTTTGGCAATCTCATGAAGTAAATAAATGACTAGTGCATAAGAGAACATATATACACCTAAAACGTTTGTATACACAATATCAATCAACAATCCAAATATCGCCGCATAAATAATTGAATAATATGTATGTTCCCGATCGTAAAACATAGCATAAAAAAGCAATACAATAAATACCCAATGTGGGATGAGATAGGTTTCGCCAATCGCAATCGTAGCTGGAAGCAATTTCAAAGCGACTCCTTCAAGAACAACAATCAAAAATAAAATGAGTGGTAAACTAAATTTTTTCATGATTATTCTTCCCCATCATCTGTTGGTTCGTCTTCTTCATGAACCTCTAATTTACGATCGACGACAATCACATTATTCAAATCATATAAATCTGCAGCTGGCTCAACTAATGCTGTTTTCGTTAAACCATATTGATCTGGAACAACCTCTTTCACTTTACCAATCGGAAGTCCTGATGGGAACATTCCACCCAAACCTGATGAATAAACAAGTTGTCCTTTTTTAACTTTTTGATTGGATTCTTCAATGATTTCAAACGTTAACGCATCTTCGTCTGAGTTATATCCTTCAATTAAACCGAATATATCTTTTCCTTTTTTAGTAGAGATTGTCGCTGATATACGATTAAATTGGTCAAAACCACTTAATAGCTGAACAGTAGATGTATATTGTGAAGTCGATAATATCTTTCCAACTAAACCATCTGCTGTCATCACTGCCATATTATCTTTAATACCATCTTTTTTCCCTTTATTAATCGTCATTTGATCTACCCAGCGTTCTGGAGATCTAGATATAACCGTTGCTTGAATCGGATCATATTCTCTAATAGATTCAGATTTATCTAATGTCTTTTGTAATTCCTTATTTTCTTTTTTAAGTTCCTGTGTTTCATATACAAGTCCTTTATATTCTGAGACCTTTTCTTTTAAAATCTTATTTTCTTTATACGTGTTTTTCAAGTCATCTATACTAGATATCGTATTCGTTGCATAATTTACGGGGGTATACACTATTTTTTGGAACCATCCTACTGTGTCTTTTATAATTTGTTCAGGTAATGTTAAATGATCTCGATCACTTAAAGAATAACCGACTAAGACTACAAGTAAAATAATTCCAAACAAAAGGATAAACCATCCTTTTCTCCGAAAGAAAGACATTTTTTCACCTACTTAATCGTTTGTTGATCGATTGGATACTTGTGGATATGCTTTGAAGTGTTCTATATAATCTAATGATTTTCCGGTTCCAATCGCAACACTTTCAAGAGCATCTTCTGTAATAAAGACTGGCATTTTTGTCGCATCACTAATAACTTGATCTAAATTACGAAGCAGAGACGTTCCGCCTGTTAGAACAATTCCGCGATCCATAATATCTGCTGCTAATTCAGGAGGCGTTTGTTCTAAAGAATTTTTTACAGCACTTACAATTGATTCTACAGAATCCTTTAATGCTTTCGCAATTTCCTTTTTCGTAATGGTGATTGTTTTAGGCAGACCTGTCAATAGATCACGTCCACGTATATCCAACTCTTCATCTTCTGTTACCTCTCCTGCAGCTCCGATGTCCATTTTAATGGATTCAGCTGAACGTTCGCCAATCATGAGACTATATGTTTTACGAATATATTGCATGATTGCGTCATCCATATCATCTCCTGCCGTTCTAATTGAACGACTTGTGACAATACCTCCTAAAGAAATAACAGCCACTTCAGTCGTACCACCCCCGATATCGACAATCATACTTCCAGTTGGTTCCCAAACAGGCAAATCAGCACCAATTGCAGCTGCAAAAGGTTCTGCAATTGTAAATGCATCCTTAGCTCCTGCTTGTTTTGTCGCATCAATCACGGCACGTTCTTCTACCATTGTAATTCCAGATGGCACACAAATAATGACATTTGGTTTCGGTGCAAGGAATGAACGATTACGCATTGCTTTTTGAATGTAATATTTCATCATGGTTGCTGTAGTATCATAATCTGCAATAACGCCATCTTTCATTGGACGGATGACAGAAATATTACCTGGTGTACGGCCTATCATATTTCTAGCAGTATTTCCAACAGCTTCTATTTCTCCAGTTTGGATGTTCTTTGCTACAACAGATTGTTCACGAACGACGACACCTTTTCCTTTTACAAATACAAGTGTATTTGCGGTACCCAAATCAATACCTAAATCTTGAGAAAAACCAAAACGACCCAAGCAAATCTCCCTCTCTTTTTTCAAACTTGAATAGATTTCAAATATGACATTTCTAATTTATATGACAATTTCTTTTAA
The DNA here is from genome assembly GCA_018711205.1 of Candidatus Avamphibacillus intestinigallinarum. Lineage (GTDB taxonomy): Bacteria > Bacillota > Bacilli > Bacillales > Amphibacillaceae > Avamphibacillus > Avamphibacillus intestinigallinarum. The sequence continues at coordinate 10,458 of DVIO01000100.1, forward strand.
TTTCTGATACATTTCTTTCCATACATACAACCTAATAAGCGCCATCTCTTTACAAATTTTATGAAATGGCGCTTTTAAAAATTCATCTATTCAATTATACGAAAAAAAAGCCAAAATGGATAGTGCTTATACATAACCTTTTTCTTTTAATGAAATATATTTTCTATCTCCAATAATAAGATGGTCTAATAATTCAATGCCCATCATTTTTCCAGCCTCGACAAGACGTCTAGTTACTTGAATATCTTCTTGAGATGGTGTTGGATCGTAGGATAGAATATATGCGCCTAATTATTGAATGAATAATCGGTTTCATATTTCTTCCTCAGAACCGTACGTACACCTTTCAATGTATACGGCTCGCTAGTTGATAAATCAGAATATCATTTCTGTTCCAAGAAAGTAAAGCGTTCGAATGTTAATCTTTATTCGTTTGAAGATCTCTTAATTGAATAAATGGTTCATGTATTTCTTTTCCAATGCTATCATACCCTTGTAAAATCAAACAGCCTTTTTTATGTTTCTTTAACGAAATCATAACTTTTTTATAGGTGCTCTTTCGTTTATGCGCAAGTGTACGAATAAAACTACAACGCGCCATATAAAATAACCTATGTAATCTACTCCGATTGTCCGCTAATGAATAATAGGAAGCTAATTCCTTCAATTCTTGATTATATGCTCGTAATATAGATAATTCCGATTGATTCAGTAGCCTAGTTTTATGTGTAATGTGCATTGTATCAAGATTCCCATATTCATGCTGTAAGACAAATTGTCTTAATTTACACATAGGGATATTAAGCTGTAATCGTTGTCTTGAATGGTTTTCCTCTGAAGGCTTCGTACAAACATATTTAAGCTCATAGCCTAAGAATATCTGTTTTTGCCTCCAATGACTGACAGCTATTTTTTGTCCTTGTATCTCAAAAGTTTCATGTAAACAACGCTGTAGTTTTTCTTTTAAACGTATTACATGCCTTTTTTGACTATAAAGCCCAACGATATATGTATCAAGACAACGCCTATATTGGATGGTTTTCTTTTCACTTTGGGAATGTTTTTTTGTTTCAATTTGTATTAATTCTTTCATATAGAGGTCAAATGCATGAAAATACATACTTTGAAATACATACAATATATTCGACTCAAATTGTGGTTTTAACGAAGAGCTCGTCTCATATACATAATGGAGATAACCTGAATTGAACGCATGATGGATCAACTTTAAGAAACGATGATCGGAAATTTTTTCAGAAAGGCTTAAGCGGAGTATTCGAGGTATACCTTTAAATGGCGGAATCGTCATATGACCATGTATATACCAAGTACATGGATCCCAGTTATTTCTGATTGTTTGCAAGGTATGATGAATTTGCTTCTCTTGAGACATTTCATGAGATTTTATGGTGAATATCGGAGCATAGATACATTGAAGTAGCATTTTTATCATCTCTAAAGCAAGCTGATCTTTAAAAATACGTTCATGAAAGATTTGTCCTGTTTTATTCTTCCATTGTTCGTATATTTGTTTAGAGTTAAAACGAAATGCACCCGCTTTTAAGTCCTCGATGATTTCATCAATTTGTCGAACGTAACTAGAATGCATTTTTGCTCTTTTTGTTTGATTCCAATGATTATCTTTGCATTGGAATAACTGTTTATAAACATGAATCCATAATGATTTATGATATAACAAACGATAACAATCTTTAACGCGCTTTCCCTCTCTAGAAATTTTTCTGATAACATCTAACTGATGAAATGGATTTGTCGCCATATTCATGACTCCTTTCTCGCTGATGTTATTCAACCTGTTTTTCTTCCCCTTGCTAAACTCATTACGAGCAAACGTTGGGTACTATAAAAACTCCGTTATCTTATGTAATAAACTCATCTTGAGCATCATTACACTTAGATAATCCCTGCATTATGAGATAAATTTAGATATATGATGGTTAGGTATCCCTTTTGACGGTTTCTTCAAATAGAAGATTGCAGGATAAATCTTACAATGGATGTACATATTCAGATGATATATGTCCATTTTATCCACATTATCTAATGCTATCAGCGATAATGGCGCACCCAACGCACATACGTCTAGGATTCAGGCAGTTTAGCTTTTACCATACATCATTTGGTCTGAAGAACTGATTCAACATCGATAGCTATGTTGTCTTTTCTCCTTTTCACATCATGCTTTTGTCCCTAATATTGAGTTTCCTCTCAAGGTGAGATGCTGACCATAGAACATTGTAAGAAGTTCTAGATTTCTTTTGAAATCACTAAATTTACGCACCGTGCAGGCGCACACCTGAAGGGTGATTATGAGCACAAATAATCGAAGCAGCTGAGCGTCTTACCGCCTCACGAAAAACTTCACGAGGATGCACAATAGACGCATTAAGGCTCCCAATAAAAATCGTTTGTTGATGAATGACTTGATTTTTTGTATTTAAAAATAAGGCTACAAAATGTTCTTGCTTCAGTTGGCGCATTTCTTCCATAACATAGTCTGCGCCATCTTCTGGAGAACGTATACAATAACGTTCATTCGGTTTATATTGATTCAGTCTTCTCCCTAATTCTAATGCTGCTAAAATAATAACGCCCTTTGCTTTTCCAATGCCCTTAATAGTTGTTAATTCTTCTAATGTGGCTTCATTTAATAATGTCAATCCATCGAAATGAAGTAAAACACGATTGGATAATGAAATGACAGATTCATTTTTTGTCCCACTGCCTAATAAAATTGCCAATAACTCACGATTTGACAAATGACTCGCGCCGCAAAACATTAAACGCTCTCTTGGGCGATCGTCCTGTGGAACATCTTTAATCATTATTTCAGTTTCATGCATGACATACACCTCCCTAAATATATACTATTTATAGTTATATAATATAAAGGCTTTAGTTGGCGAATCATGATCATACGATTTCTTCATGGATATTTGATATAAAAAATATATTTCCTTACCTGGTTTATAGCGTTTCTATACACTTTGTTCCAAATGTATCATTGTTTTAAATATTATAATTCTTCATAAATAGCTGACAGCTCCATCAATTGAATCGTTAAGTTTTTATGATTTTTATCTTCTATGGCCTTTGTTACGCTACTTACTTCTTTCGCCATATCCTTTAAATTTTTAGAATCATTTGGGAGGCTTGATTGTAGACTTTTCCATGATTTAACTGACATGCTTTTATCATGATTGATTTGTTCCATAGCGTGAAGCCAAGTTTTTTCAAATTTATAGACCCATTCTCGTTCTTGATTGGTTAACTTTTCTCCCTTAGGTTTAATGGTCCATTTTTTGATAAACACATCAATTTTTTCTTCATCAATCCCGTCTATAATCTGTTTGGCCTTATCCTTTGATGTTGTCATATGTGTAAACAAATAATACTGTCCATCGCGCTTCCAAATAAATGTTTTCATTTGTTTCTTATCGTAAATTTTTGCCCATTTTTTAGCGTTACGTTGTTCTTTGAATACTCCAGCCTGCAAGGCAAACATATCTAGTCCAAATTCTTTTCGTTTACCTTTAGAAGCAGTTTGTTTTTGCTGCATAACCTGGGTTGAAGCGTGCTCCGTTTGAAAGGTTGTTGTTTCTACATTTGAGAAAAATTTTAAGGTAATCGCACCAATCATTAATCCTAGAAAAATAGCCGCTGCTGTTGCCATAAATATTGGATTCTTCCAAATTGATTTTTTTGATTGCTTTTGCTGTGGTTCATCTTTTTTTGATTCTTGAAATGAATATACAGGAATATCATCTTCATTAGATAACTTGTCCTGTTTTCGTTTAGAGTTAGTTGTAGGTTTTTTACTATGCCAAACGAAATCTTTTTCCTTCATATAAATTCCTCCATTTTTCAGATACGTTTCCATACCTTAGCACGGTAAACATAAAAAAGAACGCAAACTTTGACGTTGCGTTCCAAAAACTTTCCTCACAATATGACAGCTTTATGCATGTTTTTCTTCTAATATAAATGAACGGACCCGTAAAATAAAATGTAGAGAGCCTGTAATAAAATAACATTCATTTTTTGTATGATGTTGTTGAAGGATTTCTTGAATCAATGGCTTCCATTCTTTTGAATAGTGGACATCTAAACGTTCTGCTTCATTTTTCAACATGTCATATGATATCGCTCTTGGGTGATCAAATGTAGTTAATGTCACATTCGAAAAATTTGTGTGTAATCTGTCCAACATTTCTGATACCGCTTTATCCTTAAAACACGCGAAAACAACTTTCGTCTCTTCTGTTTCAATAAACGATTGGGCCGCTTTAACAAAGGCATCGATACCATTGGGATTATGAGCGCCGTCTAAAATGATATAAGGATCTTTTTGAATCACTTCAAATCGGCCTGGGATGATGGCTTGTAACATTCCATTTACGATTTTGTCAGTTTCCAAGTCCATTAGATCCGCTTGTTTCAATATATGTAATGCCTGGAATGCAAGAGAAGTATTTTCGATTTGATGCGTTCCGTGCATTTGAATCGCAACCTCGATTGATGTATGATGTTCATTTGTAAATTCAAAGTGTTCAGTCGTACGAGAGGATCGTAATTTCCTAGAAAAGAAGTCCTTATTTAGCTGATACAATGGTGCTTGTAAAGCATCTGCCTCAGCTCTAATGACATCTAAAGCTTCTTTGTCAAGATCAGCAATGACAACCGGGCGATTTTGTTTCACAATACCTGCTTTATGGTAAGCAATGTCCCCCAGCGTGTCGCCTAAAAATTGTGTGTGATCATAAGAAACATTCGTTATAATAGATAAAATTGGGGTGAAGCAATTTGTCGTATCTAATCTGCCACCCATCCCCGCTTCTACTATTGTAATATCTGCACGATTTTGAAAATACATAAAGCCAATAACCGTAATGATTTCAAATTCTGTTGGCTGATTTTGATGTTGGTCTAATTCTTCGATAATCGGAAGCAATTCATTTAATAACATCATAAAATCTGTTTCGGAAATTTCTTCGCCATTCAGGAAAATATGACCACATAAGCCTGTAAAGCTTGGTGAAGTAAACATACCAACGTTGAGATGATGAGCCCTTAAACCATATTCCATAAACGTTGCTGTAGAGCCTTTACCATTTGTCCCAGCAATATGAATCGCCTTTATATTTTTTTCGGGATGGTGCAACTTTTCTAACATCATATGAATACGTTCAAGACCTGGCTTAATGCCAAATTCCTGACGTTTTATAAAAAAGTTCTCGATTTCTTTAAATGTTTTAAACATATTGCCACCACTTTCTTCATTTCCATAGTAAAATAAGTATAGCAAACCCGATCATTTTTTTCTTAGAAAGGATATCATCTCATGACCTATACAGGTTGGATTATTTATAATGGCAGTTTAGCTGGTAATAAATTTATTGATTTTGCTCAGTGGTTACAAAGAGCTGCTACAAAACTAAATTGTCATACAAACATTATCAAGAACAATCAATTATTCGCTACCTTTACTACAAATGAATTGTCTATTTTACAGTCAGAGCATACTGCTTTACCTGACTTTGTCATTTCAACTGATAAAGATTTATATTTAGCTAGACAATTTGAATTATTAGGTATCCCTGTTTTTAATTCAACTAAATCTATTGAAATCAGCGATGATAAAATACTTACACATCAATACTTGGCTAAAAACAAAATACCAACACCGAAAACGATTGTTGCACCTAAGGTATACAAAGATGTCAATGCAGTTGGTGCGAAAGATATGAAGCACATTGTGAATGCACTCGCCTATCCTTTTATTATCAAAGAAGCATTCGGTTCCTTTGGTGAACA
>DVIO01000101.1 GCA_018711205.1 Candidatus Avamphibacillus intestinigallinarum
GTTCCAATGATTGCTATAGTCGTTTTTTTCTTTAAGTTCCGAAAAAAACAAACCACTCACTTATACTGCAAAGACTGTGAATTAATGTTCAAAACGTGAAATGAATAATCTTTTGATTTGATGAAGAAACAAAAAGGTTATTTTAAATACATAAAAAGTTTTTATAAGCTAAACAATGCCAAGTCTCTAGACAAACGATTAATGCAATCGAAAATAACAAATACGATCCGACATTACGACTTGCTTTTAATTTGGCGAAAGCATTAGAAACCACTGTAGATGACTTGTTTATAGAAGAATAAAAGTGCATATTAAAACATCCCTAGAGGAGAGATTTTAATCTAGCTCTTGGGATGTGTTTAGGTTACGGATTTGATTTTGGCGTTCTGTTACATCATTTTTTTAGCCACTTTTTGCGCATCGATATGCATCATTTTAATTGTAGCTTGAATGATGTCTTCATCTGTTGTTTCAGTTGTTAGATCACCGTTTATCTGGTCTACAAATTGTTTTACCTTCGGATCTTCTTCTGATTCTACTGAAAACCCTTTTAATGAAATCGTGATTAATATTTTATTAATCACACCGAGCTTCACACGTTTTGTCTTAATCAATTGTAACAATGCCTTTGCATCTTCTTGATGGCGATATTTTTCGATTTCTGTTTCATAGTTAAATGGATAGAGAAAATGCTTGGCATAACAATAAATAAATGCTTGTACAAATGAATGATCCCGCTGATCCGGATTGTCTAAATTTTTACGCATATGATCTAACTGTTCCGCAGCATCTGCAGCAATCTGATCAAGCACGGTAAATGAATGATAAGGTGCCATTGTTCCAGCTATTATTGCTTTAATCGCTTCATCGGTTTCTTGATTTTTGAGTTGTGCCAAGGTGTTGTAGATTTTCGTTTCAGCTTTATAAGGTTTTGGATTGATCACCCCAGATTGATAGTCATCAATGAACTCATCAATATCTGTAAAAAGATTTTTATATGTAAGAATTTCTTCATAATGCGCATCTTTTTCAAGTGCTTTTCCATCTTGAACAACGACTGTTTTCATGAGTTTCTGATCTCCGTTTAAACAATCGATGAATTGATACGTACGCTTTTCATTATCAATATATTCAAAGGGAGAATACTGTGCAATTAATTGGGGATAGGGTTGTTTGCCATTGATGAATAGTTTATGATGTTGAATGGCGATTTCAGACAATGTAAGACATCCTTTCTTCCGTCAATCAAGAATTGAGTATATGTACTATAGTAAAACAACGGATAACATAATGAAAGAGCCTTCAATGTAATAAAAAAGCGTATCCTATCAAAAAATTATGATAGAATACGCTTTATTTATTATTTTAGATTGTAATCCACTTTTTGTGAGTAATCTGGATATGTTAAAAATGAGCTATCAAAGTAATAAAGTTGTGCTTTTTTAGCTTTATTTTCTTCCACATTAATATATAATGTTCCCGTTACCTTCTCACCTGATTTAATCGTAGCTTCTTCATCATCATGAAGATTTTCGATGGCTTTTCCATCTTTTTTGAATTGATGGGAGTGAATTAATTCTTTATCATCGACAACGGCACTAGGAAATGCGTCGGTGATGCTTTTTTCTTTTTTGCCTTTATTTTCGATATCCATATCAATGACAATCCATTCGCCATTATCGAATTTGCTTTCAAAATCTGTTTTTTCTTCGACATTTACTTTGTTTATGGTTGCTTGTAATTGATGGTCTTCTGTTTCATCAATGATGTGAATGGGTTTACCTAATTCATAAACACCCGGTCCATCATTACGTTCAGAAATAGGTGTCTGGAATACGACTTCTGGAATATCTTCCATGAACTCCCACACAAATGCTCCATTATTTTCACTGTAAATCGAAGTCATAGCCGACCCTGTTAAATCAAGTGTTTCCCCAGGTTCGATTTCTGCTTTGAAAGCATCATGATATTCTTTAGCTATATCATTGTTAGGATAGCTTAAATCAATTTCATCTAATGTCGCATCTGTCCCAAAATATTTTGGAATCGCATCTGCCAAGGTAACCGTATCATCACCTTTATTTTTAACAGTGTAGTTGATGAATGTAACGGTATCATTTTCTTCAACATCTTCTATGTACTTCTTATGTTTATTTCCATCTTCCATCCATATCTTTTTAACCTTGATCTCAAGTGGTGTATTTGTCAGACTTTCTTCAATTTCAAACGTTTCACCAATTTCATGATATAAATCTTCAGTTTTTTCCTCACTTGTGTTTTTCTCTGATTTCTTCGCGTTAGATGTTTCTTTCGAGGCGTCTTCACTGTCGCTACAAGCACTTAATAATAAGATGAGTGCAGTAAACAGCGTTAGAATCCATTTATGTTGTTTCATAACGCTCACTCCAGTCTTTAAAGTTTTTTAAAACAATATTATTATAGCAATTTGTCAAAATATGTATATAAGCTGAACGAAGCACATACTGGTTCTAAAGTCATTATACAAATGAAGTATGTGTTAAAATTGAGATGATATTACGTCTTATATGATAAGGTAACCTGAGACGATTCGTATCACGATATGTGAGATTTGTTTTATAATCTTATTCAGATAAAGGTAAAGGAGCGGGGAATGTGGCTGACATTGAAACATTAGAAGCACAACTTCAGCAAAACCGTATATACGAAACAGCAACCTTTGGAATGGGGTGTTTCTGGGGACATGAGGCTTATTTTGGTAGTTTGCCGGGTGTGATGCGAACGCGAGTTGGATTTGCTGGTGGGACATCGCCATTACCCTCATACAGATGTATGGGAGATCATACTGAAACGATTGAGATTGATTTTGATACAAACTTGATCACCTATGAAGAGGTTCTAAAGCACTTTTGGCGTAACCACTATCCGAATCGTGATGCGTATAAAGGCAGACAATATATGTCCTTATTACTCTATCATTCTAAGCGTCAGCTAAGCATCATTGAACAGGTAAGAGAAGAGATGGAAGCAGAGCTCGGTGAAGCAATTGAAACAGAGATTAAAGGTTATGACCAGTTCACATTAGCAGAAGAGCGTCATCAGAAATATTATCTACAACGTTATCCGAGAACTCTGGAGCAATTAGCCGATTGGTTTCCCGATATAGCTTCTTTAATAGATTCAACGTTTGCTGCAAGGTTGAATGGTTTTGTTAAAGGATTTAGTAACCGTGATGCATTGTTAGAAGAAATCGCAAGCTGGTCGATGTCAGAAACATCTAGGCAAGTATTTAGAACACGTTTAAAAACATTGAAATGGTAATGAAGATGAAAAACAGCATGGAACGATTCCATGCTGTTTTTATAATGCTTATTCATATTCTTTTTGGAAATCTTTATCGCTACGTGTTGTATCTATTGGACGTACCAGTTGCTCGATTTCTTCACGTTTAGGTTCAAGAGCAGGTGGAAGAGAGAGCTTTTCACCAAGTGTTTCATATGGTTCGTCTCCCATGAATCCAGGACCATCTGTCGCGATTTCGAATAAAATTTGTGGTGCAACATTTGTATATAGCGAACCGAAGAAATAACGCTCCACAAACCCTGAATTCGGTAAGCCGACTTTTTGCAGACGTTTGATCCATTCTTCTAGCTCTTCACGATCTGCAACACGAAAAGCAGCATGGTGTACAGTACCATAACCTTGTCTTGCTGCTGGTAGCACCGTATTATGCTCGACAATAACCCGAGCCCCATTACCACCTTCACCCATTTCGAATAAATGGAGATCATCTGCTTGGTCGATTTCCTCAAATAGGAAAACTTTCTCCAATACTTCTTTTAGAAAATCAAATTGTTGTACCCGAACAAAAATCGGTCCAAGGCCTGTGATTGCGTATTCTAAAGGAATCGGCCCATCTTGCCAAGGCGTGCCTGCTTTGACACCTTGATTGTTTTCGTCTGAAATCAGTTGATACTGCTGATCATCAAAATCAACAAACGGCAGTACTTTTCTACCGAATTGTTCCTTAATGCCTTCATGCTTCACTTCAAGTCGGTCGAAGCGTTTCACCCAGTAGTCAAGTGCTGCATCAGTTGGGATACGTAGGGAAGTTCGGTAAATCTCATTATTACCATGTCGTCCTTTTGGTATTTGTGGAAAGTCAAAGAATGTCATATCTGTTCCGGCATTTCCTTTATCATCGGCGAAAAATAGGTGATAGGTTTGAATATCATCTTGATTGACTGTTTTCTTAACGAGACGCATACCTAGCGTATATGTGAAAAATTCATAATTCTTTTCGGCATTACTCGTAATAGCTGTGACGTGATGTAACCCTTTTAATGATTCCATGTAAATTCCTCCAATATTTAAATAGTCATTTGTTTTTTTATACTTCAAAATGTGCTTTATACCATTCAGTTGCTGCTTCAATTTCTGAGTTAACAAGTGCATGTCCTGCGTCAGTAAGATACAATTTCACATCGGCACCAGCTTGTTCTAGCATTTTCTTCAATTGAACAGTTTCCCCAGGCAGTACCAATGTATCTGTCGCGCCCGCACTAATAAAAATCGAGACACCTGTTAAGTCTGGTAACTGAATATCTTTCCTCGGTACAAATGGATGTAATAAAATGGCACCTTTTAAGGATGCTTCATGATGAAATAATAAACTGGTTGCGATATTGGCGCCATTTGAATATCCAAGTGCGATGACATTGTCACGGTCAAAATCGTGTGTTTGTGCAGCTTTATTGACGAATGCATTCAGTTCGTCGGTTCGTTCAACCATGTCTGTTATATCAGGCGAGCCATCAGCAAAGCGCTTGAAAAATCGTGCATTCCCATCTTCATCGACATTGCCTTTCACAGCTAACACACCGTTATTGATCTTAATATCTTGAGCAATCGGTAGTAAATCTCTTTCATTTCCACCTGTCCCATGAAGTAAAAGAAATGTTGGATCACTAGCTCGTTCACTTGGATTATAGAGATATTTCATCGGCAACACCCTTTCTATCTATGTTTAGCATCTGGTTGATGACTGATGTGTTAGATCGTTGACAAGTTATCAGTTTACCATTAAACTGATTATAACAAATAAAAAATGAGGTGGCAAAATGAAAAGCTCACAAGATGATGAAATATATCTTTCCTCAAAAAACAAACGACTTGGGTTATTACTATGGTTTCATTTATCACATGTATTTAATCAAAATATACGACTGAACAATCAACATTTAAAACAATGGAACTTGTCGACTGCTCAATTTGATATGCTCGTTCAAATCGGTGTACATGAACGCTTAACACAAAAAGAATTAGGCGAGAAGTTACTTGTGACCAAAGGAAATATTACGCAATTGCTTTCAAAAATGGAAAAGCTCGGTTGGATTGAACGAGAGCGTCAATGGAAAACAAAATATTTATCTTTAACTGAAAAGGGAAGAGAACTTTATAATGAAGTTGTTCCCAAACAGGAGCAATTTCAAGCTTCGCAATTTTGTAATTTAGATCGTGAAGAACAGTTACAGCTATTGGAATTATTGAAAAAAGCAACTAAGAAAGATGAAAAGGAGGAAGAAGCATGAGTTTAGCAGGTATCCATCACGTATCAGCGATTACGAAAGCAGCACCTGAAAATGTTCAATTTTATGTAACATATTTAGGAATGCGTATGGTTAAAAAAACAGTGAACCAAGATGATCCATCGATGTATCATTTATTTTATGGAGATGAGGTCGGTAACCCAGGAACCGAACTAACCTTTTTTGAAATTCCAATGATGTCGAAAAATAAAAATGGAAATAACAGTATCTCTTCGATTGGATTAAGGGTGTTAAATGATGAAGCTCTTTCATACTGGCAAAATCGTTTCAATGAATTGGGCATTGAGCATGATGACATCGCTGAACGAAATGGCCAGCAAACGCTTGCCTTTAGAGATTGCGAAGGACAACGTCTTATGCTGATTTCTGATGAACGAAATGAAGGCGTAGCAGGTGGTGTACCTTGGACAAATGGCGGGATTCCAGAAGCTTATGCGATTCGTGGACTAGGTCCTATACAGTTAACGGTTCCATATGGAGAACTAACAGCGCAGGTATTAACGGATTTATTAGGGTTTAGAAAGACAGGAGAATTTCCTTCTACGGTAGCTGGCCAACGTGATATCGTCGTATTTGAAACAGGTGAAGGTGGTAATGGCGCGACGATTCATGTTGAGGAACGAAAAGATTTACGTCGTGAACATCAAGGACAAGGCGGTGTGCACCATGTCGCATTTCGTGTAAAAGATGAGACAGAGCTCCATCAATGGATTAAAAAAATTCAAGCTAGAGACTTACCAAACTCCGGGTTTATCAATCGTTATTATTTCCGGTCCTTTTACTTCCGCGAACCAAATGGTATTTTATTCGAATTGGCAACGGATGGACCAGGATTCGATCGTGACGAAGACGTGGCACATTTAGGAGAGAAGTTGTCATTACCACCGTTTCTTGAGAAAAAACGTGCAGCAATAGAAGCGAATTTGAAACCACTATAATGATCATTTTAAAGATTGGATATCAAACAAACGTTTGATATCCTATTTGTTTAGGGAAATAACATGAAGAGAAATGAACACCATCATGAGGAGGAGACTTAATTTGTGAGACGTTTTATTGTAAGTTGCTTAGCTTTAGGGATGTGCATACTTGTCGCCTGTAAGTCATCTAATGATACAGCAGAAAAAGAGACTGTAGAAGTACATCAAAATCCGACATCTGTCATAGAGACAGATCGGAATAAGCCACTATTTGAGAAGTCGTTTGAACCGATACATACAACATCTAAAAAGAAATTAGAACAATATTATACGAAAGATGAGTTAGAATACACTCCAAAATATGAAGTCGCTGGACAGAAAAAGAAGCGGAGTGTACCGTTAGGCCAAACGTTATTGGAGGATAAACAAGACGAATCAAATGGACCTTTGAAGAACCATCGTCTGGTTGCATATTATGGAACACCTCAATCAGAGAATATGGGAATTCTTGGAGAATATGAACCAGAAGAGATGATGGCTAAATTAAAAAAACAAACGAAAGCGTATTCAGATTTGGACCCTGAACGACCAGCCATTCCAACGATAGAGCTTATCGCCACAGTTGCTCAGCGTACACCCGGAAAAGAAGGGCTATACATTACGCCACCTAATAAGAAGGTGATTGAACGATATTCTAAGCTCGCTAAAGAAAACAATGCGATTTTAATGCTCGATGTTCAACTAGGACGAGCTGATGTGATGCATGCAGTGAAAGAAATTGCACCATTCTTAAAAGAAGAACATGTTCATCTTGCCATTGATACAGAATATAGTGTCGATGAGGGACAAATACCAGGAGAAGACTTGGGACATGTAGATGGTGCAGATGTACAAGAAGCTGTAGAGTATGTGGATAAGCTTGTAAAGCAGCATAACCTACCAGATAAAATGGTGCTCGTACATCAATTTGGAAACGGCATTGTTCAAAACAAAGAAGAAATCAAACCGACCCAACATGTACAAGTACCACTGAATTATGATGGCTTTGGAGATGCAGCGATTAAATTAAATGCATATGGAACGATTGTTAAGGACCAACCGATTCAATATGGCGGGTTCAAAGTCTTTCATAAAAATGATAAGCCTGTTTTACAACCGAAAGACGTATTAAAACTAGATCCGTCTCCTGCGATTGTCAATTATCAATAAAAGTAAAACCACATTCCGTGGGAAATTGGAATGTGGTTTTTTGATGTGGCGTTTGGAATGTAGGGTGGTTGTTTAACTATCTGAGTTAGCCGTTCAACTTTGTGAGGTCGTTGTTTAAGAGTTTGAGTAGGTTATTCAACAATGGAGAAAGTCGTTTAACTTTAAAAATTCCTGTTCAGCTTTCAAATTAGTTCGTTTGACCTATATCGGCGTACGTTTAACTTCCAATGAGGATTGACTTATAGCATAAACATACAAATATAAGACTTCATTTGCTTATTTAAAAACATAGGATTAAAAAGCTTCCCGAATATTCGAGAAGCTTTTACTGTTTGGTAATTTGGACTTGTTTGATTGTTCGACCTTCGATTTCTAATACCTTAAACGTTAACCCATTTAATTCGACGGTTTCACCAGTTTTTGGGAAGTAGTCGAATGCTTTTAATAAATAGGCAGCGAGTACGTCCTCTTCTTCGGGAATTTCAGTGTCAAATAGTGAATTTAAACGGTGTAGGGTGATTTTGCCATCACAAATGATTTCGGTGTCATTTAGTTTTTCTACTAAAAATTCATTGTTTAAATCCATTTCATCTTCAATTTCTAATCCAATCATGGCTTCAATGATATCTTCATGTGTCAAAATCCCTTCAGTTCCACCGTATTCATCCAGTACAATTGCCATATGCTTTTTATACTTTGTCATTTTACGGAATACCGATTCAATTAAATGAAATTCATAGACGATGAGTGGATCTGTATCACTTAATTGTTCAAGTGATTTGTCAGGTTCCAGTGACCAATGAATTAAATATTTTGAATGAAATACACCGATAATGTTATCAATGTCATCTCGATAAATCGGATATCGTGTAAATGGATTATGCACGACAATCTCACGAACTTCGTCGTACGTTGCTGTACTTGGAAAAGCGACGACCTCTACTCGAGGGGTTTGTAGAACATCTTTAACATTTAAATTATAAAAATCTAATACACCTTTGATTCGATGAGATTCTTCCTGATGGAACATCCCCTCAGCATCTGCAATATCAACGATTGCACGTAAATCTTCCTTTGATAAGGAAACTTCTTTTTGTTCTCCTTTAGATAGCAATGAGGCAATTTTATTCGTTAACCCGTTTAGTATCATCGTAATCGGCTTTAGGACAATCACAACGATATGAATGATTGGATAGACGATATAGGCAATTTTATTAGGGAAGGTCGCTGCAATTGATTTTGGAATTACCTCAGAAAATACAATAATCACCACAGTGATAATAGCCGACGCAATTCCGACATTGAAACCATAATCAATCGCTACCATCGTGACTAAAGTAGGCAGGATAATGTTCGCGACATTATTACCAATTAAAATCGCTGTAATGAATTCACCTGGTTTGGAAATGAGGTTTAGTAATTTTTGAGATTTTTTATCATCCTGTTGAGCTTTTGTTTGTAAACGCATTTTGTTGATTGCGGTCAATGCTGTTTCGCTTCCCGAGAAGAAAAAGGAAACGAATAATAAAGAAATGATCGCAATGATCATACAGCAATCCTCCTTGACTGAATATGTATTATTACTAAGTATACCCTTTTTTGCTATGTTTGGTACGATATTTATGTAAAATACGCTCTGTTTTGTGGTGATTTTCGCAGGTTATGTATTCTTGAGCTATCTTAACTGTAGTTTATCATTAGACTAAAACCACTCTTATATGTAATAAATCATCCATGAATTACATGTAGGGAAGCCGTTTTTAGCGTTTGTTCGGTTGGTGTCCCCCCTCATTGAGGCACTAGCGGACCCACAGCTTAGAAGGCTGTTGCTCTATATTGAATCGGAGGCGGGACAGATGAAGAAGCCTGCTAGCTTCAGCAGACTTCTTATGTATGTCCTTTTTATTCTAGACCGACGATTGTTTTTGGTTCGAGGTATTCCTCAATACCATAATCGCCCCATTCACGACCAATCCCTGAATGCTTGAATCCACCAAACGGTGCGGAGTAATCGCTTTTGCCACGGTTTACATGAATGCGTCCTGCCCGGATACTTCTTGCCACGTGACTAAGTGTCGCTTCATCCTTACCAACTACGTATCCGGCTAAACCGTAAGTGGTATCGTTCGCGATTTTAATCGCTTCTTCTAATGAATCGTAATAAATCACTGACATAACCGGACCAAAAATCTCTTCTTGTGCAATTGTCATGTCATTTTGAACATCTGTAAATATCGTTGGTTTTACGTAAAATCCTGTTTCAAGTCCGTCAGGTTTACCGAGACCACCTGTTAACAGATTTGCGCCTTCATCGATGCCTTTTTGAATATAATATTGGACACGGTCCCAAATTTTCTCAGCTATGAGTGGGCCAGTAAAGACATCATTTTGGGGATCACCCACTGGATAGTTAGGTAGCGCATTGAGTAGTTCTTTTTCAAAGCTTGCTTTCATCTGTCTAGGTACGAGCACGCGGGTTGCTGCTGTACAAACCTGACCCGTATTATTCATAATGTTTGAAACCGCAATGTCACTCGCTTCTTGTACATCGGCATCATCTAATACGATGAGCGGTGATTTACCACCGAGTTCAAGCGTGATTTTTTTAATCGTCGTAGCGGCTCTTTTCATAATTTGTTCACCGACTGCTGTTGAACCGGTAAAGGATACAAGATCAATATCTGGATGGGAACTGATGGCATTACCGATTGTTTTACCAGAACCGTTTACGAGGTTAAAGACCCCTTTAGGTACACCAGCTGTGTCAAATATCTCTGCTAAAATCATTGCAGTATAAGGCGTCATTGAAGCTGGTTTTAGAACCATTGGGCTTCCTGCTGCTAGGGCTCCAGCGATTTTAATACTTGTTTGGTTCGTTGGGAAGTTCCAAGGGGTAATTAACCCACTAACCCCGATTGAATCTTTCACAATCGTAGAGTTTTCACGTTTTTCTTCAAATGTAAAATCTTTTAATGATTCAGCTGCTTGTTTAAAGTGGACAAGACCCATGTTGTAGTGAACCTGCTCACTTCTACTTCTTGGACAGCCTAATTCTTCTGTAACAGCATCAATGATGTCAGCTTTTCTTTGTTCGTAAGCTGTGACAATGCGTTCTAATAACGCAATCCTTTCTTCACGTGTTGTTTCGGAAAAGCTAGGAAAGGCACGTCGAGCTGCTGCAACGGCTTTATTTAAATCTTCTTCTGTCCCTGCACTAATGAGACCGATTGTTTTTTCGGTTGCCGGGTTTAAAACTTCTATTGTATTTTGTCCCGTCGATTCAACCCAAGCACCATTTATATAATGTTTCAGATATTGTTTCATTTTTAACAATCTCCTTTATTTAAGACGTCAATCATCCATAGATTAGTTTTCCCCGTAGTGATGAATTCAAACGCTCCGTATTTGTGAGACGAGTGTTTCATACATATCGAAATGGGTTATCGAAGGGTTGATTATAAAAGCGCCTTCATTATAGACTAAATGGTGAAGAGCTTTGATTGCTTGATGCATGTAGGAAAGGGGAGAAGCTATGAGTACGTTGTTATTTGTATTTCTATTATGGATATCGATGGTCATGTTACGACGTATTCATCCACAAAACCCTTTATCTGATGAACCAACAGTGGAACGGAATGAATTTCAAGCATTAAAAAGAGAAGGCTATCAAAAGCAATATCGTATATATGAAGACCTGCAGAAACTATCTGGATATAATAGATTTTTGGCAAATGTTCGTGTGAAACTTGGAAATGGTCAGATGACAACGATTGACCTTATATTAATATCCAAAAAAGGGATCTATGTTTTTCAACATATTGAACTGCATGGCATGATTTATGGGGATGAACGTTATAAAAAATGGACAGCGGTTGAGCGCGATAGAACGAAGCATGCCTTTCCGAATCCAATTTGGCATGGGAAGCAAGAAATACTTGCATTAAAACCAATCATTTTATTATATGAACCGATTTTGTATAAGTCGATGATTGTGTTTTCCGAGTACAGTCATTTTAGTCGAATGGAAAGTACACGAAAAGGTGTTCACATCTGTCGCAAACAGGAATTATTATTACATATTCGCGAAGAGATGTTAGGGGCAAAAGATGTATTATCTAAGGAGAAAATTGATACGATATATGAACAGCTTAAGCCTTATATGCATAAGACACGTAAACACTCAAACGTAAAACCAATCAAGCCCTTTACTTTAATCAAAGGAAAGAAAGAATAAATAACCCTACGATGTCATTTGGATCGTAGGGTTATTTGGTATGCGTTAAAATCTTCCTTTTTGCACAATATGAATAATAGATTCGCCGAATTCTCGCACCTTTGAACGATCAAACCCTTCAATTTCTAAAAGAGCAGCTTGAGCATTAGGACGTTTTTGAATAATGTCTTCCATCATCTTATCTGTGAAGACTTCGAAAAATTCAATATTCCGCTCTACCCCTTGTTGGATACGATATGTTTTTAAGACGCGGCGTAGTTGAGATTCCGGAACTTGCTGTTCTTCTTTTATATGCGATTTAATGATTTCTAGAATCTCAGCACTGTATAATAATGTATCGTTCTTCTGAATGTTTTTAATACGTTTCAAAGCACTCGGTGTCGTTGGTTTGTGCCGAACGATTTCATCAAGAACGGCATCTGTAAAGACCATATATGCTTTAATTTCTTCTTGTTGATAGGTTTCTGTTCGGAAATGAATTAGCTTTTCACGTAAGGTGACAGGTTGTGTGAAACCATATTTTGACGGCTGTGATGGTTCCGATTTTTCTTTCATCAATTCCTTACGTCCAGGAATATAATAATAGCTTTGTTTTTGATATTGATTCGTGTTCGCATGTTCATTAGCAGCATGATGCAATCCGTAGTATTTTTGTGTTTTAAATGGTTGCTCTTGATGCAATTGCGCGATTTGTTCTGCGATTGTTTGCGCTTCTTCCATGTTCACAACTTCATCTGTTTTCGTTTGCAACAGGTCAAATATATAATTGGCAATTTGATCTGCACGACATACTTGTTTTTTCGTCGAAATAGGTGCGTTATCTGCGTAGTCTATAACAGTTTTGTCATTTGCAAAGGTAACAACTGTATAAATCGGTAAAGCGCTTACTTTTTCATTCTCGTACAATGCTTTTTCAAGCACACGCCTTTGTCTTTCGACTTGACTCACTGGATTTTTTAAACCTTCTTTGCGTCCATCAGAGGATGGCAGGTCGGTACGAATAAAATCACCAGCTTCGTTTACATGAAGATTGCCCACTAAATGTTTTGCTTCTAAAAGTAAAATGAATTGAGTTGTCACAATGACAAAGTCGATTTGTGCTTTGGAGTCTTTTGTTTCAATTTGTATGTCGTGTAAAATAGAAATCGGCAAATCGCTTTCCTTTAATTCATACATCGTTCGTCTCTCACCAGCATGTCCTTGCATAAAGCATTTCAAATCATTTTTTACCAGCTTTTGATTAATGCGCTCATCCTTATTATGATGTAACTTGCGTAATTGGCGCAAAGCTATCGGTTCCTCTTGAAACGGTTTATGTATGACAGGTCCTTGCTGTAATGATTTATCGTCTTGTTTCTTTTCTTTTGCTGAAAGGGCTTCACGAATTTTTTTAAATAAAGACATCGACATCACTCACTTTCACTAGAGATTATCGCTTTACGATTATCGTACGTATGCAATTTCGGCGTATCCACTATATACTACGTTCATCGTAACAATTTTCTGTCATATATGGCAAACAGGTTACAAAAGATTACAAAAGTTTTACTAATGATAAATGATGAGCATGTCCATTTATAAATTAAATGTTTTGAGATAAGATGTTTTAGGGAATACATATGGTCTGACGATTGTTATATCGCACCAATATTAATAGTACAGAAATGAGGTTTTACATCATGGAGTTATTCGGATTCGATATCGACGTCACAAAAATCATTGCGATATTGTTGAAGCTGATTCTACTTGTAGTCGCTTTTGCGATTCTTATTCCAGTTGGTAAAAAATTAATTGGTAAATCAATTGAGAAAGCATCCCGTGCTAAAAAAGCATCACCAACACGGATGAAGACATTAGAAAAATTACTACAAAACATCTTTTCGTATGTGATGATTTTCATCTTTATTGTGATGTTCTTCTCGAACCTAGGTGTCGAAATTGGACCACTTCTAGCAGGTGCTGGTGTTGTTGGTCTTGCGGTAGCCTTTGGTGCTCAAGGACTTGTCAGTGACATTGTGACTGGGTTCTTCATCATTCTTGAACAACAATTAGAGATTGATGATTATGTGACAACAGCGGGTTATGATGGTGTTGTTGAAGAAATTGGTTTACGTACGACGAAAATTCGTAGCTTTGATGGTACACTAAATTATATTCCAAACCGTTATATAGAAAGTGTTGCCAATCATACACGTGGGAATATGCAAGCATTAGTTGATATTGGTATTAGTTATGGCGATAATATCGATAAGGCGATTGCGATTCTTGATGAAGTATGTGCCAGCTTTAAGTCTGATGAACGTTTTAAAGAGGGGCCTGATGCAATTGGTGTCCAAAGCATTGCTTATTCAGAAGTGGTGTTACGTGTTTTAGCCCAAACTGAAAATGGATTGCAGTGGGCATGTGAACGTGACTTACGTAAAGCCATCAAACAAGCATTTGATGAAAATGGTATCACGCTTCCAGAGAACCAAATCTTTGTTAAAGCTGAAGAATAAAGTATCATCTAGAACCTTTTCTCTAAATGAGTAGAGAAAAGGTTCTTTTTCTATTCATACTTTTAGAAGAAATTGGGAACAGTCTACATATATGAAAAGAACAGAGGTAGGCGATGAGATGAAACACATGATGATAGGAATTGCACTTATGTTTATATTAGTAGGTTGCCAGGCAGAAAAGATTGAGCCCAACACAGAGGCTAGGCCTGTAAAAGATTTTGAATTCACTTCTGAAAAAGGCAAAACAATCGCCAAAGATGATTTAAAAGGAGATTGGTGGGTTGCGTATTTTATGTATACGCATTGCACGACCGTTTGCCCGCAAACGACAGCACATCTTGTGAATATGCAAGAGACTCTTCAGGAAGATGATATACATCCACGAATTGTTTCGTTCAGTGTTGACCCAGATTATGATAATGAGAAGCGGCTTAAAGCCTATGCAAAAGAATACGATGCGGATACAGCACACTGGGATTTTTTAACTGGGTATGATTTTAAGACGATTAAGCAATTTTCAATTGAATCTTTTAAAGCGATGTTAAGCGAAGGAGCAGCCGATCAACGAGCGCATAGCTACTATTTTTATTTAATTAATCCAGATGGTGAAATGGTGAAGAAGTATGATGGATTAAGTGTTGATGAGGTAGATGTCCTAACAGAGGATTTAAAAAAAGTGATGTAATTTGTAATGGTTTTATTATAAACACTTCAAAAATGGGAAGAAAATGATTGAACACGTCAGATGACGTAAGTTCGATAGTTTTAAACTCTGTCGTTTACGAATTCCATGTATACATTTACAGAAAATGAGAAAGCTAATGAATAGTGTAAAAAATTTCCTGAATGTAGACATCAATGTAGTAGGACAAAAGTAAGGAGGGGATCAGATTGTCAGATGAAAACAAGAAGAATCCAGATGGAAGAGAGCCGGATGCGGATCGCCGGAAGTTTATTAAAAATACGGGACTCGTAGCTGGTGGTGTCGTCGGGGGCTCATTATTTGGTGGCTATTTTGGCAACATGATGGGCAAAGATGAAGACGATGATAAGAAAAAGAAAGAGAGAAAAGCGGGTACAAAATTCCGGGAAGCAAGGCAATTCTTCTCACGAAAAGAAGATTTTGATGTATTAACCGCCGCTGTTGAACGCATTTATCCAGAAGATGATAACGGACCAGGCGCAACAGAGCTCGGCGTACCCTTTTATATTGATGCACAGCTTGCTGGTGAATATGGGTTAAATGCTGTTGCATATATGGGTGGTCCATACAAAAAAGTGAAAAGCAGTGACAGATATCAAACGAGATTGAATCGTGGAGAAATTATAATCCTTGGTTTACGTGCTTTAAATGATGCAGGAAAACAGAAGGATAAAGATGGTTTCTCTAAATTAGAAGGAAAAGAACAAGACAAGATTTTGAGTGATTTTGAAAAAGGAAAAGGTAAAATTACTGGATTGTCTTCTGATATGTTCTTTGAATTATTAAGACAGATGACCATTGAAGGGTGTTATTGTGACCCACTTTATGGTGGAAACCGTGATATGGCAGGTTGGAAGATGCGAGAATTCCCAGGCGCACACCCTGCTTACATTAATGACATAGATTCTAAGGAATTCGTCAAGATGGATCCAATTAGTTTAGAAGATTATCAACCGTGATGCGTGATGACTAGAGGAGGTTATTCGTTTGGCTAAAAAACTAGATAAAGTAGATGTTGTCGTCATTGGAACAGGTTGGGCTGGAGGCTCTATAGCAGCTGAACTATCAAAGAAAGGTCATTCAGTCGTTGCTTTAGAACGTGGTGAAGACAAAACACAACAAGATTACATTGGGGCAAAAGATGAATTACGTTATACATCCAGAAAAATTATGATGCAGGACTTGTCAAAAGAAACCATTACTTCGCGAAATACAAGTGACGAGGAAGCCTTACCTGTACGAACGAAAAATGAATTGATGGTTGGTACAGATGTGGGTGGTGGAAGTGTGCACTGGGCAGGTGCAACATATCGTTGGTCACCCTTTGACTTTGAAATTCGCTCTCGTGTTGAGAAGGAATATGGTAAAGACAAGATTCCAAAAGGAATGAACCTACAAGATTGGGGCATTACCTATAAAGAAATGGAGAAGTATTATGAGAAGTGGGAGAAAACAGCCGGAATTTCTGGTGAAAAAGATCCAATTGATAAGCATCGTAAAATGGATTATCCAAACCCACCTACCATTGAAACACCGAACATAAAATTATTTAAAGATGCTGCAAAAAAATTAGGTTATCACCCGTTCCAAGTGCCATCAGGTAACGTAACGAAACAATATGAAAATCCAGATGGTGAAACGATTAATCAATGTCAGTATTGTGCGTTCTGTACGCATTACGGGTGTGACTTCGGAGCGAAATCGGATCCACTTGTTACGGTGATTCCGACAGCTAAAAAACAAAAGAAATTTGAGCTTCGTACATTATCTGAAGCACGTCGTATTGTATATGATGGTAAGAAAGCGACAGGCGTATTATACGTGGACCTACGAACAGGTGAAGAATACGAACAACCTTGTGATGTCGTAGCTGTTGCTGGGTTTACGTTTACGAATAATCGTATTTTGATGATGTCAAAAATTGGAACACAATATGATCCGAAAACTGGAAAAGGAACGATTGGACGTAACTTCCATGGCCAGTTTAACATTACTTTCTTAGGGGCTAGAGGCTTCTTTAAAGATAAAAAATTCAATATGGCGATGGGAGCGGGTGCACTAGGTGCCACATTTAGTGACCTTGCAGGTGAACATATTGATAACTCGAAGACAGACTTCATCCACGGTGGTGGAATGGAAATACGTCAATATGGGGACGGTCCGATTAATAATAACCCGGTACCAAAAGGTACGCCAAGATGGGGTAAGGAATTCAAAGAAAAATCGTTGTTTTATGCAAACCGTTATGTCCAGGTTTGGTTCACTCCTGGTGTACCAGCATGGTCGCATAACTATTTAGACTTAGACCCAACTTACAAGGATCATATGGGAGATCCTTTAATTCGTGCGACGATGAGGTATTCTGATCAAGACCGTAACATTGCTAAATACGGCATTGAAAAAGCAAAAGAAGTCGTTGAAAAAATGGGTGCAGATATTGTAGATGTTGACGAAGTTCCAGAAGAATTTGATCATATTTATGATGGTGGTCATTATGCTGGAGGGGTCATTATGGGAGAAAATCCTGAAACCTCAGCCGTCAATAATTATTTACAAATGTGGGACGCGGAGAACATCTTCGTTGTCGGAGCATCTGCATTTCCACACTTCGGAAATCGTCATCCAACCGCAACAGTGGGCGCTTTAGGCTACCGTGCAGCTGAAGGTATTGAAAAATATCTAAAAGATGGTGGCATGCTAGTTGAACCAAAAGGCAGTAAAGCAAAAGCGTAAGCCATAAAAATATTTGGTTGATTTTAGATACAAATGGGGTAAACATTTGATATAATAAAAACAGGCCATATGATGGAGGTGGATACGATGGGTATCGGTAATATCGGTATACCTGGCTTGATTTTAATTGTGGCATTAGCTTTAATTATTTTTGGTCCTAAGAAGTTACCAGAGATTGGTAAAGCTGCAGGTGAAACGTTGCGAGAATTTAAAAAATCAGCCAATGATCTCATGAGTGATGATTCGGATAAAAAGGATTCAACAAAAGATAACCAGGAATAACTGTGTTTAAAACGATTTAAGTATGTCATAATTGGAATAACATGCTTTCAATAATAGAAAAACCATTTGAATGGACAAGTCATTTTCATTCAAATGGTTTTTTGTACTGTTTGGATATAGACAGACAATTCAAACAAATGGATTAATTCCTAAATTGTTGCCAAGTGAAAAACAAATATGATATATAAACATAAGGTCATTCTTTTTTAAGGCGAAATTAAGAACATCTATCGTTGTAAGGAATGAATACGTTTTCATAGATGAATGATAATCTATGATTGTATCGCTACTACGAAAATATAGTAGTGAATTTTACATAAGTGAGGAGTCTATAGTATGCCAGAAGAAGAATTACAGCGTGGGCTGAAAAATCGCCACGTACAGTTAATTGCCATTGGTGGGGCAATTGGTACAGGGTTATTCTTAGGTGCCGGTAAATCGATACATTTGGCCGGTCCATCGATTTTGTTTGCCTACATGATTACGGGGATCATGCTCTTTCTCGTCATGCGTGCATTGGGTGAATTACTTATTTCAAATTTAGAGTATCATTCTTTTGTTGATTTTGTTCAAGATTATTTAGGAAACGGACCAGCCTTTGTTACGGGTTGGACATATTGGTTCTGCTGGGTTTCAATTGCGATGGCTGACTTAACAGCAG
Source organism: Candidatus Avamphibacillus intestinigallinarum (assembly GCA_018711205.1). Taxonomy (GTDB): domain Bacteria; phylum Bacillota; class Bacilli; order Bacillales; family Amphibacillaceae; genus Avamphibacillus; species Avamphibacillus intestinigallinarum. Next base: position 18,829 of record DVIO01000101.1, read on the forward strand.
TTGGGTTATATACGCAGTTCTGGTTCCCAAGTGTACCTCAATGGGTACCGGGGATGATTGCGCTTGTGATTTTACTCATCATGAACCTAGCAACCGTTAAATTGTTTGGTGAGTTAGAATTTTGGTTTGCTTTAATTAAAATCATTGCGATTCTAGCATTAATTGTCATTGGTTTATTTATGATTTTCAAAGGGTTTTCAACATCTTCAGGGACAGCTAGTTTCTCAAATTTATGGCAGCATGGGGGCATGTTCCCGAATGGAATGAATGGATTTATTCTTTCCTTCCAGATGGTTGTATTCGCCTTTGTAGGTATTGAGCTTGTCGGTTTAACTGCTGGAGAAACAGAGAATCCAAAAAAAGTTATCCCACAAGCAATTAATAATATTCCAATCCGAATCATTATCTTTTACTTAGGGGCATTGTTTGTCATTATGAGTATTTACCCTTGGGACGTTGTTGATCCAACAGGTTCTCCGTTCGTTCAAGTATTTGTTGCTGTTGGGATTGCAGCGGCAGCTGGGATTGTGAACTTTGTCGTCCTAACGAGTGCGGCATCAGCCTGTAATAGTGCTGTGTTTAGTACGAGCCGTATGATTTATTCATTAGCAAGAGAAGATAACGCACCGAAGTCGTTTACAAAACTAACGAAACATAAAGTACCTTCTAATGCATTGTTCTTCTCAACGGTCGTTATTTTCATCTCGGTTGTCTTAAACTATGTTATGCCAGAAGGAGTATTTACACTCGTTACAAGTATTTCAACAGTGTGCTTCCTTTTCATTTGGGGCATTACGTTGATTTGTCACTTGAAATATAAGAAAACTAGACCAGAACTTGCGAAGAAAAACACATTCAAAATGCCACTTGCTCCGGTTACTAACTATTTAGCCTTAGCATTCTTAGCATTTGTCGTTGTCGTGCTTGCACTAGCAGAAGACACACGTGTTGCTTTATTCGTTACACCTGTTTGGTTTATTATCGTGACAGGTATTTACTTCTTTAAAAAATCAAAAGCTCAGCATGCTTAATATAAAGGCATAAGTCTGTGGTAAGCCACAGCTTATGTCTTTTTTGATGCAAAGAAATGTTTAGTAAATGAAAGATA
>DVIO01000102.1 GCA_018711205.1 Candidatus Avamphibacillus intestinigallinarum
TTATGATTTTGAGATTTTTAATAAAAAATAGTCATCTAAACAAATCTAATTTAGATGACTATTGTTCATATTTATTTATTTTCATAGAATTGTCTGTTCAACAAAATATATTCGCTTTCTTCTTCAGGAACTTCATCGTCTGCATAAATTGCTTCTACCGGACAAACAGCCTCACACGCTCCGCAATCAATGCAAATATCTGGGTCTATATAAAACATATCTTCACCTTGTTCAATACAATCAACTGGACAAACTTCTACACATTCGCCAGCTAGTTCATCTTTACACGGTGATGTTATTACAAATGCCATTACAATCTCCTCCTAAAGTTATTTTAAATGTCGTTCATCAATGTATTTTTAGTATAACGCAATTGAATCGTAAATTGAATGCATTCTTAGCATATTTATAACCTTAATCACATACATTACCTTTAATATCAATAAAAGGTGTGAAAACGATGATAATCAAAACCAATCAATCTTTGCAGTTAGAAGATTATAGTAAACGTTATCAAATCCCTCTTCTGACCCTCCTTTTAGCAAACGATTTAACATTAAATGATGATCTACCGCGATATATTAAAATCCCTGGATATTCTTTACGTCAAATTGCAAATCATGATGATATATCAGATTTCCCAACAGAATTATGGCCTGAAATCCTCCATATTAATGAAGTTGACACTATTCAACAGCTTGAAGAAAAAATTAATATTTTTATGCCATATAAGGAAAAGCAATTCACTTATCATGATACTCCGTATACATATGATGCTTTATGTCATGATCTACACAGGCTCATCAATCTATATCCATTTATTAAGAAACACCTTATTGGACATTCTGTTTGTGGTAAAGAGATTTATGAACTCACAATTGGCTGCGGAAAACGACAATTGCATATAAACGCCGGTATGCATGGAAATGAATGGATTACAACAGCGATTTTAATGAATTTTTTAAATGAATACGCGGTTGCTGTAACAGATTTTAATCATTTATGGCATTCCTATATGATCCGAAGTCTTAAAAACGTTACGTTGTCTATTGTTGCGATGGTTAACCCAGATGGTGTCAATTTGGCAATTAATGGTTGTCAGCAATTCCCTGAACGATCCTTTGATTTATTAAAAATGAATAATGGAAGAACCGATTTTGCAAATTGGAAAGCGAATATTAGAGGTATAGATTTGAATAAACAATTTCCTGCCGCGTGGCATATTGAAGCCGATCGTTTAAATCACGTGCCTGCTGCTAGAGATTACGCTGGTTCTAATCCTTTAACAGAACCTGAAGTGAAAGCACTTGTTCAATTAACAAAAAAACGTAACTTTCAACGCGTCATTTCATTACACACACAAGGAGAAGAAATTTATTGGTATTTTGGAAAGAATACACCCTTTGAATCAAAGGCAATATCCAATGAGTTCGCACGTGTGAGTGGTTATCAGCCTGTGAAGCACTTAGACAATTATGCCGGTTTTAAAGATTGGTTTATCCAGGAATATAAACGACCTGGATTTACGATTGAGTTAGGTCGTGGTAAAAATCCATTATCACTCAGGAAATTCGCAACAATATATATGAAAACAAAACGCATCCTATTAGCCAATCTATATATGTAAAAACAGACTTAAGAATCTAAACTTAAGTCTGTTTTTAAAGTTTATACGATTTCGAAGTAATCTTTATAAAATCCACCAATTCGGTTGCTGTTATCAATAATAAAATAAAACTCGTCTGTTTCATTTTTAACAGGATAAATCTGACCAGGCGTTAATTTATTTGAAACGGTATATTTTTTAGCATCAACATGAACACATTTAATTTTTTTAATGGTTGGACTATTTTCCCAATCATAATGAATCATTTCGTTTCACCTTCCTTGTTATCAAACAAATATTCATAGGATTGATAGCCCTCATCTGCTAATGCATGTTTCGGAATAAAGCGTAAAGCCGCTGAATTAATACAATAGCGTAAGCCACCTTGGTCTTTAGGTCCATCTTCAAACACATGTCCTAAGTGTGAATCAGATTGGCGACTTCTAACCTCAACTCTTCTCATGCCATGTGATGTATCTAAGTGATTGGTTACGCCATAATGATCTACTGGCTTAGTGAAGCTTGGCCAACCACATCCGGCATCAAATTGATCTTGAGAAGAAAACAGCACGTTTCCAGTTACGACATCGATATAAATACCTTCTTCTTCGTTGTCCCAATATTCATTTTCATATGGGCGCTCAGTTCCTGATTCTTGCGTTACATAATATTGAGTTGGTGATAATGTTTCTTTTAAAGCTGTTTTATCAATTTCCGGCTTCCAATTTTCTTCTATAAAATCTAAACGACCTGATCCTTTTTTATATGATTGGTAATGGAAAGGATTTTTTTTATAATAATGTTGATGTGCAGGTTCCGCTTCATAAAATGGTACTGCTGGTAGTATTGGTGTTACAATATCTTTTGTAAAACGCCCACTTTCTTGTAACGCTTTTTTTGATGCTTCAGCTATTTCTTTTTGTTTATCATTGTGATAAAAAATAGCTGTTTCATAAGAAGAACCTCTATCGTGGAATTGACCACCCGCATCGGTTGGGTCAATTTGTTGCCAAAATGTTTCTACCAATGTGTTATATGGCATGATTTCAGGATCATATGTGATTTGAACGGCTTCAACATGTCCTGTTTTATCTGAACAAACTTCTTCATACGTTGGATTTTCTGTTGTTCCGCCAGTGTAACCAGAAATAACAGATATTACTCCTGGTCGTTCATCAAATGGTTGAACCATACACCAAAAACATCCACCAGCAAATGTAGCTTTTTCTAATTTTTTAGACATTTATATACGCTCCTTTATAAAATGATCAATTTTATGGGTCACTATCTTTCAGTATTTCTATTATAACGATTATCATGACATTTTTTTAGTAATTCAGCTTATAATTTTATGTCAGTAATCTTTCCATCTAAAAATCATATTATTTTTAAATATTTCCCAGGCAACCGCATAAGATCACAAAATACAACATGTAACATCAGCTTTTGTCAAACACATGCTGTAACACTGATAAATAAAAGGTTTTAATGATTTCAAACAAACGTTTGATTAAGACTACTTTTAATTAAAAAAGCATTCTGAAACAGGCTACTATTACCTTTCAGAATGCTTATGAAATCACATTACTCCTTACATCTTATATAGTTCCCACAACTCATCAAATACTTGTAATGCTTCTGGAAAAGGACTATTTAATTCCAAGTATTCACTAATCTCATTATATCGAGTTGAATATTTAGGAAACCCAAAATCATGAAAAGCCCATTCAGCTAATCTGCCTTTTTCTGTGGGAGTGACCTCACCACGATGTGTTAATAAAAACTGATAAAAAGTTATATTTGACGTCAAACAATCACTCCGTCTCATCTTCAGTAATCGCCTCTTGTTGTTTTAATAATTTTTTTCTATATACAATAGACGAGAAATAAATACTTGCTTCATATAACATAATTAAAGGTATCGCTACGATAATCTGTAAGAAGAAATCTGGCGGTGTGATTACAGCACCGATGATTACCATTACGAAATACGCATATTTACGAATTTTTTTCATAAACTGTGGTGTAATCATGCCGATACTCGTTAAAAACATACTAATAATCGGTATTTCAAAAATAATTGCAAATGGTAAAACGATATGAAACATAAATTTAAAATATTTATCTACTGTAAATAGTTCATTAAAAGTACCATCATTCATAGATAGTAAAAATGGCAAAATTAATTTACTAAATACAAGATACCCAAATGTTAACCCTACTACAAACAATAAAAATACTGCCGGAATATAAGGTATAGATGTTTTCTTTTCATGTTCTGTAAGAGCTGGTTTAATAAATAACCAAATTTGTAAAGCTAAAATCGGGATTGTTAAAGCGAAAGCTACAATACCGGCTATCGTAATATAAATCCAAATAATATCAGCTGGACTTGTAATATTTAAGGTGAAATCAATATCCCGAATAAATAAATGATAAATATTTTTTACGTAAATAAATGCAACGATAAAACAAGCTATAAAGAAAACACCTGTAATGATCAAGCGTTTACGCAATTCTGCTAAATGGCCTACTACATTCATATCTTGATCTGAATTCATTTGATTAAATTTTGCCACTTTCTCGGCCTCCCAATTGTGAATGAAAAGGAAGATGTAAGAATAATCCTTACACCTTCCTTGTTAATCC
>DVIO01000103.1 GCA_018711205.1 Candidatus Avamphibacillus intestinigallinarum
TTCATCTAATAATGTATCCAAATCTTTTGGAATAATTTGATTTTGATATAATGGATCATCTAACTCTTCAATTGTTTCATCTGCCAAATCGGTTTTGTTATATGGATTATCATATTCTTTCGTTTTTTCTGCAATTTTTTCTTCTTTCTTTTCTTCGGCTTTTTTATTTTTGAAGTCATTAGCAAAATACAATGCACCAAATAAAATAACGACAGCGCCTAAAATAAGTAACATTTTATTTCTCATATGATTACTGTTCCTCCTTATGCTGTTTAATTAATAAGACATTCAACACAAAAATGATTAGAAAAGCAATACCTGCCATGAATGGAATTGTAATAAAACCACCATAATTTACATAAGTGACATTACAAGGAATAATCCCACAAGAATCACCTAATTCTTGCAAAGCAGACACTTTTTGAACCATGTAATGATAAATTGAAACGAATATACCAATTCCACTTAACCAAAGTGCTGGCCACGTCACAACAATATTCTTTTTTAACGCAGCAATCGTATAGATAACGACAAGTGGATACATTAATATCCGTTGATACCAACATAATTCACATGGTACAAATTGCATAATCTCAGAAAAAAACAAGCTTCCTACTGTAGCAATTAGAGCGATGACCCAAAGTATTAATTGAATCATTTCGCTAAGTTTCGTTTGATTCATATAACCTCTCCTCCGTTTTATTTTATCAGAAGCATGAAATTACGTTTGCTTCATTTTTGACAAATACGCAAACATTTTTGTCCATATTAATATCATCATCCATCCTAAGGTAAATCCAGCAATGATATCTGTTACATAATGGACGTGAATAACGTATCGACTCACTCCAATTAATAAAATTAAAACACTTATCGCTAAAACAATCCACAATCTAGACTGCTCACTACGTATGTTTCGGATTAAAAAATAAATCAATAATCCATAACAAATCATTGAGCTTGTTGCATGTCCCGACGGAAAACTATAACCCGTTCCTTCTACTGCTTCCCATATGCTAGGACGTTCTCTTTCGACCATTAATTTTATCATATGATTTGTAGCCCAACCAGATAGACATCCGAGCAAATAAATAATTGGTATGAGCCATTGTCTGTATAAAACAAAGAGTACGATCGACATACACACGACAAACGGCATTAAAAAGGTAGTTGAACCTAATTCAGTCACCCAACGAAAAAACATAATCGGTTTCGCCCCTATAAAATCATGTAATATGCTTTGTGACCAAATATCAATCTGTGGTAAAAATCCTGATTGAATGAGGTATAACCAATGAATCACCACTAAACATAACAAAATAAATAGGTATTTCCCCCACTGTTTTATTAACATGACCATTCTCTCCTTTTTTCATATTTTTTGTTTATTTGACTCAGTACGGGGAATAACATAAGGAGAACAACAAAAAAGGGTGATTATGATATGGATAAAAAAGTAGAAGCATTGATAGAAGATTTAAACGTAGACTTAGCACATGAATATGGCGCTGCCATTCAATATTCCTATAGCGCATCTGTTGTAACGGGATTATTCCGTTCTGCGCTAAAACCGTTCTTTGAAGAAGAAATTACGGATGAACTTGGACATGCCCTATATTTATCAGAGAAAATCAAATCACTCGGTGGTTTGCCAACAACTGAATCTGCTGAGGTCCCTCAACCTACTGAGGTAAAAGATATTCTAAATGAAGCTTTACAAGCAGAAAAAGATACAATTATTCGTTATGAAAAACGAATTAAGCAAGCAGATGAACTCGGATTTACTGAATTAAAAGTTAAACTTGAAGACATGCTTGCAGACGAAACACATCATAAAGAAGAAATCGAACGATTATTAGAAGATCATCGTCTTCAATAAATAAACGTAAGAGCATAGTTAGGTACGCCTAATTATGCTTTTTTATGTTGGATATAAAGTGATAAATGGTTTCACTATATTTTATTGTACGATAAACTAAATAGAGATGGTATCATTTTTCTAAGGAGGTCATACATTGTTAGAACAAATTTTTTCTAAGATCGACGAGCATCGTGATGAAACTATTCAAATGAGGCGTTATTTACATCAACATCCGGAACTATCGTTTCATGAATATAAAACCGCAAAATACATAGCAAATGTTTATCAGTCTATAGGCATTCCATATGAAACAGAGGTTGGCGGTAACGGGATCGTTGCACGCTTAAAAGGTGGTAAACCTGGAAAAACAATTTGTTTAAGAGCTGACTTCGATGCTTTACCCATTCAAGATGAAAAAAATGTTCCGTACAAATCCACGGTCGAGGGGGTTATGCATGCCTGTGGTCATGATGGTCATACAGCTGTTTTATTAACTATAGCGAAAGCTTTACAAACCGTACAAGACGAGCTACCAGGAACGGTTATCTTTCTCCATCAACATGCCGAAGAAACACATCCTGGGGGCGCTAAGCCAATGATTGATGCTGGGGTACTTAATGATGTTGACGCGGTATTTGGGACACATTTATGGACACCTACGCCGGTCGGGACAATTGAAACGTCACCTGCTGCTTTTATGGCTGGTGTAGATCAGTTCAATCTTACATTACAAGGCGCTGGGGGTCATGGTGGCTATCCACATCAAACAAAAGATACGTTAGTCATCGGTGCTGAAATTGTAACCGCTCTACAATCTATAGTAAGTCGCAAACTAAATCCGCTTGACACAGCCGTTTTAACAATTGGTGAGTTCCATGCTGGAAATGCCTTTAATATTATTGCGGACCGTGCTGAGATTGTTGGTACAGTACGTTATGCTGATTCGGACGTGCAAGAAACG
>DVIO01000104.1 GCA_018711205.1 Candidatus Avamphibacillus intestinigallinarum
CAGCCGATTGCTCTACCACTGAGCTACTGTGGAATATTTTGTACATCGCAATCAGAATTTGCAACGTTATTAATACTACTACAGTCCAAAAAACTTGTCAATAGATTTTACAGAACAAATTCGCCTGTTTCAACACTATATTTGCTAGACGATTTATTCCCTTTGAATACAGCACCTAAAATAAAGTAACATGCTTTATACTATCCGTCAATATAAATTCAATTAAACGTAGTGTTATTTTTAAACAGGATTTTTCTTACATACTCAATAGAACTATATTAATACCATTTAAATCAGAAAATGCTAGCCTATATCCTTTATATATTCTTAGTCATAAAGTTTCCCCATATATAGCTACCTAATTGAAAAATGATAGTTTCACCTATATATAAGCGTATACATACTACATCATAAAGCACAGTCCTTCGCTTTCTTATCTTCCCAATTGTCTTCTCATAGTTCTAAACCTATCGATACCTTTAGAAAAACATGAGAAATAAATCGTTAAATTCTACATTAAATACAATAACTTCCTATATATAGTTAAATTTCTATTAACCGCTACATTACATTCACAACGAATATAGCTTCTTTGATAATCGTCCAAGTTTTTAAAAGTTCTTTTTTAACTTCCCATTACATATACCACATCTATATCTTTTCTCGTTCATGCGAATCTTTCTCTTGTAGACATGATTGCAAGAAACACATACATATTCATATAAATGCTTATTATGCGACGGTAATGGCTTACAAAATCTTGGACTGTTTGTTTCTTTTAATAATTGTTTGAATTCTGGATCACGATGTTGGTACCCCTTCCCTTCTATATGTAAGTGATAATGACATAATTCATGCTTAATGATACCAACAAACTCCTCATAGCTTGCTTCTCGGTAATATTTGGGGTTTAACTCAATTAATCTATATTTCGGAATATATCTACCTCCTGTCGTACGTAATCTATAATTAAATACAACTCTGTCAAGATAAGGTTTACCAAAAAACTCCGATGATAATGTATCTACCAAATTAAACAATTGTGCTTCCTCTAAAATTTCAAAATCCAACATCCTCTTCCTTTCACCTTTATAGCAACTTTCAAACATTCAATATAGTTAGTAATTTAAAATAATTATAATTAAGGCATTGATTTTTATTTTATATGTATTATACTAAAGGCTAAGTGATATTAATTCTATTTTAATTAAAGGAGAGGTGTTTTTTAGTGAGTAACGAAAACAAATTTACCAGAGCAAATGGTGCTCCTGTAACAAATAATGATGATGTCATCACTACTGGCCCACGTGGTCCAATGGCATTGCAAGATCTATGGTTCATTGAAAAACTTGCACACTTTGATAGAGAGGTAATTCCTGAGCGTCGTATGCACGCGAAAGGTTCAGGTGCTTTTGGTACATTTACAGTAACACATGACATTACTAAATATACAAAAGCAAAAATCTTCTCTGAAGTAGGTAAGAAAACAGATATGTTCGCACGTTTCTCAACAGTTGCTGGTGAACGTGGTGCTGCTGATGCTGAACGCGATATCCGCGGTTTTGCACTTAGATTCTACACTGAAGAAGGTAACTGGGACGTTGTTGGTAATAACACACCAGTATTCTTCTTTAGAGACCCATTACATTTCCCAGACTTGAACCACGTTGTTAAACGTAATCCACGTACGAACATGCGTGATCCAAATGCTAACTGGGATTTCTGGACTCAACTTCCAGAAGCACTTCACCAAGTTACAATTGTTATGTCTGACCGCGGTATTCCGAAGTCTTACCGTCATATGCATGGATTCGGAAGTCATACATTCAGTATGATTAACGCAGATAACGAACGTACATGGGTTAAATTCCATTTCCGTACAGAACAAGGAATTGAAAACCTTACAGACCAAGAAGCTGCTGATATTGTAGGTGGAGATCGTGAGTCTCACCAAGCTGACCTTTACAGCAATATCGAAGAAGGTAACTTCCCTAAATGGAAAATGTACATTCAAGTTATGACTGAAGAAGAAGCAAACAACAGTAAAGATAATCCATTTGACTTAACAAAAGTTTGGTCTAAAAAAGATTATCCATTAATTCCTGTTGGAGAATTCGAATTAAATCGTAACCCTGAAAACTACTTTGCTGATGTAGAGCAAGCAGCATTTGCTCCATCAAACCTTGTACCTGGTATTAGCTATTCACCAGATAAAATGCTACAAGGACGTTTATTCTCATACGGTGATGCACAGCGCTACCGTCTAGGTGTTAACCACCATCAAATCCCGGTTAACCAACCGAAATGTCCTTACCATGTATTCCATCGTGATGGTGGTATGCGTGTTGATGGTAACGGTGGAAGTGAAATCCACTACTCACCAAACTCTTATGGAGCTTGGAAAACATCACCAGAGCATGAAGAACCAGTTCAAGAATCTTACGGTAATATCCAACGTTGGGACTACCGCGAAGATGACGACAACTACTTCGAAGCACCTGGTAAGCTATTCCGCTTAATGGATGCAGATGCTCAACAAAGACTATTCGAGAACACAGCTCGTGCTATGGATGGCGTTGATGAGCACATCAAACACCGTCATATCGTACACTGCCACAAAGCAGATCCTGCTTACGGTGAAGGTGTTTGTAAAGCACTAGAAATGGATCTTGAAGAAGTATTGAAAGCTCCACAACCGTAAGAAATATTAAGTTTTTAAATGAGCACGGAATCTATTATGATTCCGTGCTTTTTATGTATCTTTCCCACTTTTTTGAATATCAAACTTAATAGAAGAAAGGCGCGTCCTATACAGAATTCATTTTCTGATAAGACGCGCCTTTCTTCACTCTTATTCTTTTTCTTTAATCATAGTTAAGGCAATTCTACCTCTCTCTAAATCCACACTCTCTACCCATACCGTTACAATATCTCCTACTGATACAACATCCATCGGGTGTTTCACAAAGCGGTTTGCGAGTTTAGAAATATGAACAAGTCCATCTTCTTTGACTCCGATATCTACAAACACACCGAAATCAACAACATTTCTTACTGTTCCCTGCATCTCCAAACCTTCTTTTAAATCTTCCAACGTGAGCACATTTTTCCTTAATAATGGCTGTTCATATGCATCACGAGGGTCTCTTTCAGGTTTTTCAAGCGCTTTTAGGATATCTTCTAATGTAGGTAATCCCATTTCTAATGCTTCAGCTGTTTCTTTAGCATTTACATCATGTAACGCTTCTCTTAAACGCTCTGTTCCAATATCCTTTAATGTCATACCTAATGTTTTTAATAGCTGCTCTACCACTGGATAACTTTCCGGATGAATCGGCGTCCGGTCTAATGGATTGTCTCCATCGACAATACGCAAAAATCCAATCCCTTGTTCGTACGTCTTTGCACCAAGTCTTGGGATTTTCTTCAATTGCTTACGATTTGTAAATTTCCCAATCTCATTTCGTTCTTTAACAATATTATTGGCAACTGTTTTACTTAACCCTGATACATACTGTAATAATGATGTGGACGCTGTATTCACATTCACACCCACTTGGTTTACCGCTGTTTCCACAACAAATGTTAAAGATTCATTTAATGCCTTTTGACTTACATCATGCTGATATTGGCCAACGCCTATTGATTTCGGATCAATTTTTACAAGCTCTGCTAAAGGATCTTGTACACGTCTGGCAATGGAAACGGCGCTTCTTTCTTCTACTTGTAAGTCTGGAAATTCTTCTCTTGCAATCGTAGAAGCAGAATAAACACTTGCGCCTGCTTCATTCACGATAATATATGGGACATCTAGTGACTCTTTTTGTATTAAATCTGCGATAAACTGTTCGGTTTCCCTTGAAGCTGTACCATTACCAATCGCAATTAACTCACATGAGTATTCTTTTAATAATGCCAATACTTCTTTTTCTGAACCAGCTACATCATGTTTAGGTGCTGTTGGATAAATGACGCGAATATCTTGAACCTTTCCTGTCTCATCAATTACAGCTAGCTTACATCCTGTTCTAAATGCTGGATCTACTCCAAGTACTGTTCTGCCTTTTAATGGTGGTTGTAATAATAGATTTTTCAGATTAACTGAGAAGACATCTATCGCCTGTGCTTCAGCTTTTTCCGTTAATGTGTTTCGTATTTCTCTTTCAATCGATGGTTCAATCAAACGCTTATACCCATCGGAAATGGCATGTTTTAAAATATCTAGCACTTGGCCCTCGGTATGAGCTTTTATAATTTTCTTATTCAAGTATGTTATCATACGGTCTGCAGGTGCTTGAATGGTCACTTTTAATACATTTTCCTTCTCTGCTCGATTCATCGCAAGAATACGATGTGATACTGTGGAACGAATCGATTCTGAGTAATCATAGTACATCTCATATACATGTTTTTCGTCCAATTCTTGCTTTTTCAATTTCGTTTCAATTCGGCCATCCTTCAGCGTTTCCTTACGAATATACGTACGATATTCCGGTTCATCTGACACCCATTCTGCAATAATGTCATTAACCCCTTCAATACATGCCTCAACTGTGTCTAGTTCTTGCTCCGGATTCAAATATTTCTCTGCTTCTTGTTGCAAGTCATGTATGTGTTCTTGTTGCCAAACATATATGGCTAACGGCTCGAGGCCTTTTTCTTTTGCAATCGTAGCCTTTGTCCGTCGTTTTTGTTTATATGGACGATATAAGTCTTCAACACGTTGCAATTGAGTCGCTGCTTGAATATTTTCTTTTAATTCTGGTGTTAGCTTATCTTGTTCTTCGATTAAACGTAACACTTCTTCTTTACGTTCTCTCAAGTTTTCCGCATATGTCCATTTATCTTGAATAGATTTTATTTGTATTTCATCTAAACCATTCGTTACCTCTTTACGGTATCTCGCAATGAATGGTACTGTATTGCCTTCTTTTAATAGATCAATCACTTTTTCTACAATGGCCGGTTTTGTTCCGACCTCTTTTGCGACTAGTGTGATATTTTGTTCGTCCATATGCTTAACTCTTCCCTTCTTCACGTTACTAACTTCTTATAATACATAAAAATAGCTCAAATCACCAAAAAAAGAGACTAGCCAACTAAGCTAATCTCTTATTCGAATTGATTCTCATCATAGCGAATAGCAATCAAGGTTGTATCATCTTTACGACCGTCTTTGTTTAATTCTTCATAATAAGATATGATTCTTGAGACATCTTCATCTAAGATATAGCTTTTAGTGAGCTCTCTTTCTAATACGCCATCTGAGAACATGACGAAGTTTCGGATGTTATTCAATGTACCACGCTCGATTTTAAACGTACATTTATAACCAGCTAAATAACCTGATTTAGGAATTAATCGTTTTTTCTCACCTGCTTTATTGACAACAATCATCTCAATATTACCAATTGACCAAAAAGCATACGTGTTTGAAATATAATCAAGTTCTAGTATTCCTAACACGACACCTCTTTTACCTGTTAATGTTTGATTACATAATCGAACAAGCTCATCTGGTGTTGCATTAGGATATTGTTCAATCACATCAATGACTGCTTGAGAAGATTCCTTGGCAAGTTGTCCACTTCCTAAACCATCCGCAATAGCACAGACGAAACGATTGTCGTATTCTTGATAAAAGTAGCTATCACCATTATGTGCATTATTTCCTTTTGACCTTTGATACGTTGCGACTTTTACATATTTTTTATGCTCCGTACTCAATCGATAACCTCGGAGCTTTCCGATTGAATCGCTTCACGTAGCTTGAGCAACGCACGTCTTTGTAATCTTGATACATGCATTTGCGAAATGCCAAGCAATTCACCGGTTTCTTTTTGACTCATATTATCAAAATACGTACATTGTAAAATACGCTTTTCACGATCTGTTAAAACATACATAATGTTTTGCAAAATCATTTTTTGGTCAATATTGTCATAACCACTATCATCATTACCGACTAAATCTAAAATCGCAACTGTACTTCCATCGGCATCAGCTTCAATTTTACGATCCACTGACAAGGCACGATAGCTCTTACTCATCTCCATCGTCTCTAAAACATCTTCTTCTGTTACCTCTAACACTTCAGCTATTTCGCGAACAGAAGGAGATTGTTGATTTTCTGTTGTTAAATCATCAACTGTTTTTTTGATTTTCGGACCGAGTTCTTTAATTCTACGTGGTACATGCACACTCCACGTCTTATCCCTAATGAAGCGTTTAATCTCACCAATAATTGTTGGAATCGCAAAAGATTCAAATGATTTACCGAAACTAATATCAAACCGTCTAACCGCAGCAAGTAAACCGATCATGCCAATTTGCACTAGGTCCTCGTGAATATTAGAATTTCGTGAGTATTTACGTGCTAACGATTCTACAAGGTTCTTATATTTTAAAACAACCTTCTCTTGAACAACTTCATCTCCTGGATTTTCTTGCAAAAACTCTATCCATTCATATATATCATCGTTGTTCCCATCTTTTTTATTGTGTAGTTGAGAATTGGTCATCGAATCCCACCTCAGACTCATTTAAGTACTTCGTCATCAAGACGATAACGCCATAATTATTATTAATTTCAACTTTATCCATTAATGCATTGATTAGGAATAGACCAAACCCTCCCTCTCTTAAGCTATCAAGAGGTTCTGATGGTTTATAAGGACCGATGTCGTTTTTGATTTCTTGTAAGTTAAAACTACCTCCATGGTCAGCAACCATGATTTCGATACGGTTTTCGTATACACCAAAACCAATGGTAATATCCCCATCTTCATCTTCTGAGTATGCATGTTCTACTACATTGGAAACAGCTTCTGAGAGTGCAATTTTCAAATCTTCTATATCTTCATAAGAAAAACCCATCCTACTTGCTACACCAGATACACTAAGACGTGAAACACCTACATATTCAGCTTTTGCCGGGAACTTCATTTCAATAAAGTCAAATGTCTCCATAATTTAGTTGCCACCTCGTATTGAAGAATTAATATCTAGCACTTCGTCTAATCCAGTTATTTCAAATAAACGCATTGTTTTTTCTTGTAAATTCGTTAATTTCATTTTACTACCTGACTGTTTAGCCGTTTTCAATGCATGGATAAACACACCAATACCTGTACTATCCATGTAATTAACTTCATCCATATCAATTTCAACCATTGCATCTTTTTGTTCAACAAGTGGTACAAGCTTCTCTTTTAAATTAGGTGCCGTATAAATATCTAGTTCACCTGATAAAAAAAGAACGGTTCGATCATGCTCTTGTTCAGTATCAATCGTTAAATTCATGAGAATCCCCCTCAGAAAAATTAAATGTATATGTATATCCTTTTGGATGTTTTCTATTTGTTGTCTGTATAGCTACTAGACTCTAATTCCCTGTTCATTAATAGATTAAACATCTTTTTTCAAAATAATTAAAGTAAAATCATCACGTAATTGGAAGCCTTGCAAGCGCTCAAAATATTTAAATACCTCATTCACCTGCTCTTGTGCGGGTAAGTGTTTAAACATTTTAATAACATCTAATACTTCATTCATTTCTAAAAAGCGCCCATCCTTACGACATTCTGTCACACCGTCTGTTAAAAAGACAACCATATCTCCGCTTTCAATAACGACTTGGTCTTCTTCATATTTACCCTCTGGAAGAACTCCAAGGACCATCCCTTTAGTCGTAATCTCTGTAAAATAATCACCATCATGATGATAATGTAATCCCGGTTCGTGTCCAGCTGATGCAAACTGCAAAGTGCAATCTTTTGGCATATACTGTGCATAAAACATCGTAATAAACATACTTGCATCCACGTTACGTTCCACAACACGATTCAAGTTACTTAAAATCGCCTTAGGACTCATCGATAACTCAGGTAAACTATCAATTGAATATTTAATCATCGACATACATAGTGCGGCTGGTACGCCTTTTCCAACAACATCTGCAATCCCTACCCCTAGACTACCGTCATTTGCTTTAATAAAATGATGATAATCTCCATTCATTTGATGAGCAGGTACTGAAATGACGCCGATATCCAACCCTTCGATTTCTGGTTTTTCAGTTGCCAGTAATGTTTCCTGCATACTAGCCGCTACAGATATTTCAGATTTCAACATAATTTGTTCATCACGTAATGTTTGAAATTCCTGATGTGCCAGTCCATAGGAAATCATCGTTTCTAAAAGAAATGCCATGGAATCTTTGACTTCTTGTGATAAAGTAGGGTCTATTTTCGCTAAGGCTTCATTGTGTAGATGCACAATCTCCTCTGGTAAAGTATGATCTCTTAGTAAAGATTTACTCAGTTTTTCTGCTCGATATAAATACTTTTCGTCTTTTGTTTCTATGTATTCTTGTAATAAAATTTGGTATTGTTCTTTTGCCGAATTGTTTGTCATATCTCTTTTATTACCTCCTCAGTTGCCTTCCGAGACCCTAGCTGCTTCTATAAGAAAAGTGTGCACCCAAAAGTACGAATGCACACCCCCTCATATCTACTAATAAGTTTATGTAATCTGTAAATCTGTAGCTTTTAAATACTTATCTAAGCCACTTCACAGCTGATATGACGGATCCTTTGCCTACCTCTGTTTGCAAATCAAATTCGTCCATTAGGCGTTTGACTCCCGGGAGTCCAGCTCCTAAGCCACCAGAAGTTGAGTAGCCATCTTGCATGACCTTCGCTACGTCTTCAATCCCTTTACCTTGGTCACTTGCTGTTATACGGATGCCTTTTTTGTTAGTATAATCTAACGCTTCACAACAAATCTCGCCTTCATCTGCATATAAATAGATATTACGAGCAAGTTCAGAAATTGCTGTTGTCACACGTGCCTGATCGACAAGACCAAACCCCACTTCTTTAGTGATATCTCTTCCTAATTGTCTAGCACCTACAATATCTAACTCTTTACGAATACTGACGCAGGATTGAGAGGTCATCTTCTATTCCCCCAGTTCCTGACGTAATTTGATTAACCCTTGCTCTAAATCAAGAGCAGTCGGTACATTGCTCAAATGTATACCAAGGTCAATCAATGTCATAGCAACCGCAGGCTGAATTCCTGTTAAAACTACTTTCGCACCCATTAAATCCGACATTGTAACGACATCACCTAATACCTTAGCGATGTAGGAATCGATAATATCTACCGATGTTAAGTCAATAACAACACCAGATGTTCCGCTTTCATGGATTTTACTTAGTAAATCTTCTTGAAATTGGATAGCTGTGTTATCATCAATTTCTGTTTGGATGGAGACTAATAAATAATGCTGTAATTTCAAAATAGGAATCCGCATCATACTCACTCCTTATCAATAGAATCGATTATTTCTTCAATACTTTGCTTCTCGGTTTCATAGTCTAATATTTCCCTATCGGTCATCTGAAGAGCAGTTTTGAAGCCTTTTTTCAAGGAGCTCTTTGTAATAAATTTACCTAAATCAATCCCAAGATTTACAATCGTTTGCGCAATCTCAGGTCTAATACCAACTAGAATACAAGTCGATCCGATTAAACGAACAGCATCAGCTGCTTGAATAATATGATGGGCAACCATTGTATCAACAACTGGTACACCGGTGATATCAATCAAGACAACTTCAGCATTATGACGAATCACACCTTCTAGCAAATTCTCCATAATTAATTTCGCTCGGTCCGTATCAATCGTTCCAATAAGTGGCATAATGGTAATTCGGTCAATAACTGGAATAAGTGGAGCCGACAATTCCTGTAATGCCATGCGTTGTAGGGATACGATGTTTTCCCAACTACCAGAGTAACTATTGACAAGATGACGGATAATTGGAGTTGACCATTCATCAACTTGTCTAGCAATTTCTGTATTATAAGCAGCATCGATCGATTCCGCTTGTACAATAATAAAATCAATCGAGACGCGTCTGAAAGCATTCAAACCATCTGTAATATATCCTAATGGCCAACCTAGGTTAATCACACGTTCAGAGAAATCTTCAAACACATCATTTGAAAATTCTCCATTAATATTAGAAAAGATAATATTAATGAACTCTCTATTTGTTTGTTCAAATAAGTCCATCGATGCTTCTGGATAAATATCCTCTTTTAATTTGCGCATCGTATCAAGCCATATTTCGACAACTTGATCACTGTTGTTTATAAGTGTCTCTTTTGTTTTTGTATCCATGCGTTCCTCCATAATTTAATATGTTTGTTTGTATTGTTACATGACATACAAATACATGCAATACATTTCAACTATTATTTAAAATATTACTGTTATTATAACATATCGCGATGTTTATCGTAAAAAAACTATTTACACGATGTTTTAAAACATTTTCATTTGGGTATTCTGAATAATGGTCATGTTCCAATTGATATATTGACATTTGCACACTAAAAAACCTTTTGTGCAAAAGCACAAAAGGTTAGTGTTCATACATATCTTTTAATCCTAAACTAATTTCCAACGCTTGATCGATTTTATGCATCATGTCTGTATCTAGTCGGGTAATTTTATCTGTTAAGCGTTGTTTATCCAAAGTGCGAATCTGCTCTAGTAAGATGACTGAGTCACGATCAAACTTATATCGCTTCGCATCAATCTCTACGTGAGTCGGTAGTTTTGCTTTTTGGATTTGAGCGGTAATCGCAGCCACAATTACAGTCGGGCTAAAACGATTTCCGATATCATTTTGTAGGATCAATACTGGGCGAACGCCCCCCTGCTCTGATCCAACAACAGGAGATAGATCAGCGAAATATACTTCGCCTCTTTGGACAATCAAATTGTTACACCCCGATCACGGCGCGCTCCAAAGTAATTTCAGCTTCTTCCTCAGCTTGAAACGCTTCTGAAGCGATTGTCAGATTAATATAGGCCATTTCTTCATACCCTACTCGCATTGATTCACGGAATTGATGAATATGTTCATCTTTTTTCGTTCGAAGATAGTTTTTTGTAGCTTGATAGATGAATTCGCTTAGGTCACTATTTTCATATTTCATTAAACCATCCACCTCATTCAACAGGTTTTTTGGTAATTTGACCATAATCTCTTGTAAGCCTTCCGACAAAACCTTACACCCCCGTTGTTCAATTGCTATAACGTATCGAATAAATTCACTGTTAATTCTAACATTGAATATGGGGTAATGCAAAGACATATTAAAGATTTTATCGAAAAGTCGTCTTTTTATGTCGTTTTTTGCCAATTTATATAACTACTTCACGTATATACCCTTGGTACACGTGCGCTAATTTGACAAGTAATTTCATAATTAATGGTCTCTAAATAATGAGCAATTTCTTCTACCTTTATCTCTTCATCTTGTTGCTTACCAATTAATGTAACGTCCTCTCCTATAGGATATGCTTGATCAAGTGCAATCATACATTGATCCATACAAATCCTACCTACTATTTTCATACGTTTTCCATCAATCAAGACTTCTATACCTGTTAGCTTACGAAGCCAACCATCTCCATACCCGATTGGTATCGTAGCAAGCCACATGTCTTCTGGTGCTTCAAATATTTGTCCGTAACTTACAGTTTCGCCTTTTTTTATCTGTTTAACCGCAATAATTTTTGTATGCAAGGAAAAGGCAGGTCGCAATTCAATATCACTTGATGCCTTAATGTAGTCTGATGGATACATTCCATACATAGAAACGCCAAAGCGAATATATTGATACATCTGATTATCCAATCGAATGGACGCTGCACTATTTGAAATATGCACAGCTAGTGCAGACTCTTTTCGGTTGGAGAATCCTTGTAGTACATGCTCAAACGTCTTGATTTGTTCGTTTAGATAACTAGGATCTTGTTCATCTGCCGTTGCAAAATGTGTATACACTCCAGTTAATTCTATGCACGACATCTGAGATAATGTCTCTAGACAATCCTGTAGCTCTCTTACTGTTTTTAAACCTGTACGATTCATTCCACTATCGACTTCTACATGAACCTTTAGTGGTTGATCTTGTATATATGGTTGTGCACTCGTAAACCACTCTGTTTGGAATACGGACAACGTAATATTGAACTCACTCGCTATACCTGCATAAGCAGGGTCCGTCCTACCTAATACGAGGATTGGCGCATCAATCTGTGCCTTCCTTAACTCAACAGCCTCTTCTAACAGAGCAACTGCCAATGCTTCAGCACCTGAGTTCAAAGCGGTTTTCGCCACTTCAATGGCACCATGCCCATATCCATCTGCTTTGACAACTGCCATCACTTTTGTTGAACTGGATAACCTTTGTTTCATTTGTTTAATATTATATGCAATATGCTCTAAATTGATTTCTGCCCATGTTGGTCGATAAAATATTGGTTTCACAAAAGGCTCTCCTCTCACAAGGTTCTGTTATTTTGCATCTTGTTGTGTTTACCTTGTATTCCCTAAATATTCGCTTTCTAGTCAATTTTATATCCAATTCTATTCCTTTATTATTCAACTCATAGCGAAACGTGTCAAGAAACAAATAAACGGAAAATGGCAGCCCTTTTCTTGAAAGGCCTGCCGCTTCCTTTATTATTTTGTTGCTTTTTGATGCATTGATTTGGCTACGTCAATCAATTCTTCTTTAGTCAATTCTTCGCTTGCTAACTTGTATTCAACACCATGCTCACTCCATTGCACTGTATTTCCGTCAATGGCGCCGATGGTTGAACCAAGATTAACAATTTCCCCTTTGACTTCCTTTGGTTGATTTAACGTAGGGACGCTTGTATCCTTTTCTTCGATGATCGTGAAATTCCGCTTACCTTCATACGTTAAGATCGCTCTTTCGCCGTGATCTGTTTTCATTTCCTTTTTCTCTTTAAGCTTTGCACCAGCCGTTTCTTTTGGCAATGTAATGCTTAAGGGCTTCACTTCACTTTTTTTCGGCGTTGCTGAGGCGGATTTGGAATTTTTCTTTTGTTTCATTTCAAAATCATCTTTTTTAAACGAAGGATCTAACGTAAAGTCCGTAAATTCCACTTCAACAACTGTATCCTTATCCTTGTCTTTCACTTTCACCCGTTCAGGTGTATAGTCCTTTTTAGAAAACTGAATTTCTTGTTTGGGTAAGTTGTTATTGCTTTGATAATTTGTTTTGGTTTCATATATATAATGATCACCTGTTGACTCAAACGATTTGTCTTCGTCTTTCATAATGTCTTTCACAAGTGATTGGAATAGATACGGCTGACTACTTGTTTCCGGCCAATCTGCTTGAAATTTAAAGTTTTTATTTAACGCAGGCGTTAATACAAAAACGCCGTCTTTATTTTTCAAGATTACTTGATTGCCTTTTTCATCATCTGGATTTTGTAAAGAAACTTTATAATAATCTTTATCTTTATACCACACATCAAGCTTATAGCTTTGTGTCTTTTCGCCTGTATTCATTTTCATGTTTGCTTTTGCTTTATAGCCTTCTAATTCTTTTACAGTACTTTGTAATTTCTTAGAAACATCTTCTTCTGATTTTTCGCCACAAGCTGTTAATCCTATTAAAATCGCTCCAAAGAATAAAACAAACGGTATCCATTTCTTCCGCATGTACAGATCTCCCTTGTCACATTTCCATTTTTAGATGAAAATGACGATAATTTCTTAGACTTGGGAATTGGAATCAGCAGTACCAAAGAAATGATTACAATGAACGATACACATCAGAAATTCCAGTTAGCACATCAGTTGCTAATAAATCTTGTTCAGCATGCGTTCTTTCGACGAGTATATCAGCGGCACGACCATGCATGTACACAGCATTACAAAGCGCAGCAAAGATATCAGTCATTTGTAACACCATCCCTAAAACCATCCCCGTCAAGACATCTCCGGAACCACCTTTTGCTAATCCTGGGTTACCGGTCGTATTGACCGCTGTTTGCCCATCTGGTGAAGCGATAATCGTATAGGTTCCCTTCAATATCACATAGACCTGATAGTGCTTGGCAAAACGAGCTGCGTATTGAAACGGATCTGCTAATATCTCGTTAACAGAGCAATCACAGAGCCAGGCCATTTCCTTAGGATGGGGCGTAATAATGACTGGACTCGTTTTATCTTTGAGTCGATTAAGCTCGTTTTTTAAATGCGTTAATCCATCTGCATCGATGATCAGTGTACATTCTTGATCAAAACATGCGCGAAAGAACTCTTCAGCCGCTTTCTCTTTTGTCATACCTGGCCCAATCGCGACTGCATCAGCCGTAGCAAAATTGAGTTTCTCAATTCCCCCTGTAATGCTAGTCTCTCCTGTTAGTTCGATATACATCGCTTCCTGGCAAGCTGCAGCAATCGTTGGAATGACGCGCTTAATTGTGGCGACTTGCAACAACCCTGCACCTGTTCTTAAGGCTGCACGTGCTGTCATGGTAATCGAACCAGGCATTTCTGCACTACCACCAATGACAAGACCTCTGCCATGACTACCTTTATGAGAAAACGGGTCACGTTTTGGAAGATGCTTTGTAACAGTTTCTTGAGTAATCAATTGCCGGCTTGAAACACGCTCAAATACATTCGCTGGTATGCCAAAAGCTAGTAAAATGGTTTCACCGTAAAAGGGCGCCGTATCTTTTAAAAAGGCTGACATTTTATAAGCAATTAAGCAATACGTGACATCAGCTTGTACAGCTATGACTTCTCCAGCTACTCGGTCAATCGGCACACCACTTGGGATATCAATTGCATAAACAGTTGCACGTGATTGATTGATGATTTCAATGAGCGTGCACATCTCCTCTTTAGGTGTGCCTTTTATACCGATACCAAGCAGCGCATCAATGACAATATCTGTTTGGTGCAAGTGTTGCGCTATTTCTGCTACTTTTAAATGTTGTTTTAACAGACCACCACTAGCAAGATAAACTTTTTTATAAATCGCTGCATCTCCAGTCACTTTTTCATTAGCAACTGCTTGAATAGCGATTACCTCAAATCCAGCTTCTTTTAAAAGATGTGCTACAACAAACCCGTCCCCGCCATTATTACCTGATCCAATCATGACGGTTACATGGTTGCACGGATCTTCTCTTTTCATCACTTGCTTAGCTATTTCATTACCGGCTGTATACATGAGTACTGAACTTGGAATGCCAATTTCTGAAAATGTGATGTGTTCTAATTCATACATCTCTTCGGCGGTTACAATATGCATGCTGTTCCCTCCTACCCGCATTTAATACTTATGAGACGAGCAATTGTTTTATGCTTCATAAAACGAGCTTATTTTTCTATCACAACTTGTGCCGTTGCATAATGCTCTGTATGCGAAATCGAAATGAAAAGTTTTTCATGGTCGAATCCTGTTGCTGTTATATAAGGTGCGCCATGTTCGTCATTTAATATTTCAATGTCTTGAAAGCTCAATTGTCCAATACCCGTTCCGACTGCTTTAGAAAAAGCCTCTTTAGCTGCGAAACGTCCTGCTAGGTATTCCAGTTGTCTTCTTTCGGAGTGAAGCTGTTGACATGCTGCTTTTTCATGAACTGTTAAAATACGGTTCATGAAGCGCTCCTTTTGTTTGAATTGTTTCTGAATACGTTCTATTTCAACTAAATCAATACCAATTCCTCTAATCATATGAAGCTCACCTTTCTACATGATATGGCTTATCAGTTGGTAAACGATGAAAACAAGCATATACTATTAATAAGTATAAAGAGACCTACTTCCTATTTCATGTTAAAATCATATGTAAATATTTGAGAAACTTCAAAAGATAAGGGGTTTATTATGTTTATCCGTCAAGAAAGAAGTATCAAAGAGTTTATACACTTTTATCCCGTCGTTTCTATTTTAATTGGGATTTATGCTTTATTATGGCTCTGGATTGATTTACTCCAATTACCGTTTAGTCGTGAAATATGGACTTGGGCTGTTGGTCAAAATATAGCGATTTCTCATGGTCAGTATTGGCGACTATTCACAGCAACCTTTTTACATGCAGATTTTATGCATATGCTATTTAATTCATTTTCACTTGTTCTATTCGGACCTGCCCTAGAACAAATGTTAGGTAAATATAAATTTTTATTTATTTACTTCGTGTCAGGCATTATTGGAAATATCGCAACCGTTTTATCTTCGCCGTTTGCAATCTATGCACATTTAGGCGCTTCTGGTGCTATCTATGGTTTACTCGGCGCCTACTTATTTATGGTATTGTTCAAAAAACATTTAATCGACCAAAATAATAGCCAAATCGTCTCGATTATTTTAATTGCTGGGGTCGTGATGACATTCCTTCAACCGAATATTAATGTGTACGCTCATCTATTCGGAGCGGCTGGTGGCTTCTTGTTAGCCCCACTCGTCATTACTGATAAAACAAGACCCTTTATCATGTATCGTACGTATACCCCTTCAGAAAAACGTACTGTAACGAACGACCATGGAGTGAATTTTGACCCGAATCGTTGGCGTCGAAAAAAAAGACGTATCACATTCAATCCTAAAATTCTTTGGGGTATTTTCATTATCCTTGTCATTTTAGGTTTATTAAACCGCTTCTAAGCTAAAAAGAGCCGCGCGAGATCCATTTCGAATGAATCTCGTGCGGTTTTTTAGTTTCGTTCTTTGATCAAGGCACGATACCAGCTTGTCACTTGATGCACATCGTGCTCTTCAAATGATTTCAAATGATATTTCACACCACCAATTGAATTCAAAATAGCCAGTCGTATACTTGCTAAGTTTGAGCGTCTTTGGAATGGGTGCTGTTTTCGTTCTAGCATTTGAACACGTTTGTGCATCGTCATAAGCCTTGTTTTACCATAGCGACGAAATTGAATCGCTAAACGCCCCTCATTCATATATATACCGGCAGTTTTGTATCGGGCATAGCCTAATAATAAACTGAGGAGCACAAGAATGCCGGGGATCCAACTATACGTCGGGATGAAAATGATGCTAACGATAAGTCCTATGAAAAACACCCACGATACACGCATTAAATATCCCATCAATGCACGCTTTGGCGGTTGGATAAAGGTATCTTCCCATTTACCATAACGATCTACAAATTGTTCAAGAAAAGCATTGATTTCACTTTTTTTCATAATCGGAAATAGAATTTTAGCAGTTTCTTTTTGTTGTGGATCAATCTCTCCACCCGCTACTTCCGCATAGACAGTTCCAAAGCCAAATGGTTCGCGAAATAAGTTTTGCTTAAATCCAATCGCTTGAATTCGATGTAATGGAATCGTTAAGCGCTTCTTCTCAATGAGTCCACGCGTTATAATCAACTCTTCTTGTTCCTTACGAATCGTAAATTTCCCATTTGTAATCATTGTCATCGCAATACTAACAAACCAAGATAACAATAGAGCTAAGAAAGCGACAAGCACAATAATCGTCACACTAAGCTTTAATACAAGTGTTGTGGCATCATTGTATACATTATCTGGAATAATCTCTTCTATTTGTGAAAATAAAAAGAGGACTGCCCCAAGCAAGACTGTTACACCACTTGATGTCATACCTGCAAAAAATAAGCGTTTTGTCGTAACCGTTTGTTCATTCACTACTTGATTTTCTAGTCCATTCTCTTCAACATCATCTTGCGCTTCAGTCAGACTCCCTTTATCTGTTTGTAACTGTTCCTGTAACTCGGCCGCCTTAGCTTTACGAATGGCTGGTAATGTAGATGTTTGATTCGAAGCTGTTTCTACTTTTAATTCAGCTAGGCTAAAGATTCGGTGTAAAATACCTTCCGTTACATTAATCGATTGAATGCGATATTTGGATATGTACGTTTTCTTTCTGATGAAAACCCCTTCTTCAATCTGTAACTCATCTTCTAATACACGATAATGGAAACGAAACCAGCCGATAATCCTTCCTATCAACATCAATGCAATGATTGCGATTAACACGAGGAAAAATAAACGTATTGAATATTTCGAAATCCAAATATATAACAAAATAAATGAGAAAAAGAGGGTTTTCAAATCCGAGAAAAATGAACTTAAAATTGACAACGGGTGTAATCTTGAAAAGTTAGACATCATCAATCGCCACCCTTGCCAACTCTGAAATTCGGTCTCTTAATTGAATCGCATCCGCTTCTTCTAAGGCTGGTATCGTATGAATGGTCGCCGCTGTAGAAATTTGGACACCTGCGAGATTGAATCGTTTTAAAATCGGCCCTTGTGTCGTATCAACATGCTGCACTCTTGTCATTGGGACAATCGTTCTTGTGACAATAATCAGCCCATGCTGTATGTAAATTTCTTTATCAAAGATTTCATAACGCCAGCGCCGATAACGTATTTTCGGAATCACCACTACAAATAAAATCAATAAAACAAGTACTAAAATGAGTGCAATCGTTACATACCATGTTGAAAATTCATAAATATACGTAAGTATTCCTAATGTGATAACCAATAACCAGAGTATGATATTTACCATACCCGCAGCAATACGCCATGCTCTTAAAGCAGTTGGTGCAATTCTTTGGCTAGGTGCTTCTCTCATCGTAACGCCCCCTAACTGATACATTCTTGTTACATTGTAAAGGATAGCCCATGATTATCCAATTAAAAAAAGTCTCCACAATAGGGAGACTTTTTAATTAATCACGGTTTTTACGTTTTTGGTAGCTACCTTTACGGTTATTATATGACCCGCGATTGTTTTGTTTGCGGTTTCCGTAATAACGTTTGTTACCGTTTCCTCGGCGACGATTGTCTTTCCCTTTACCACGATAGCCGCCACCTTTAACACTAACTGGCTGGATAGACGAAATACGTACCGGTGTTTGTTCTCTTTCTTTTGTTAGCAATTTAAGAGCTGCTGCGACAACTGTGATGGAATCATTTTCTTCTAATAATTCATTCACAGAATCTTGATACGAGTTCAAATCATTTTCTTTAATTGTTTTCAAGATATTTGTCACAGCAATTTGTTGTTGTCCAACACGCGCATCTTTATTTGTTGGCGGTGACATACGTTTCATTTTACTTTTCGTTACTTTTTCGATTAATTTCAAATGACCAATTTCACGAGGTGTAATGAATGAAATCGCTTCTCCCGTACGACCTGCTCTACCTGTACGTCCAATACGGTGTACATAGCTTTCAGGGTCTTGTGGAATGTCAAAGTTGTATACATGCGTTACACCAGAAATGTCTAATCCTCGAGCTGCTACATCTGTTGCAACTAGAACTTCAACACGACCATTTTTAAATTTATTCAAGACGGACATACGTTTACCTTGGGTTAAGTCACCATGAATCCCTTCAGCTTTAAACCCACGTGCTTGCAGTCCTTCTGTAATTTCATCAACACGTTTTTTCGTTCTACTGAACACGATTGATAATTTTGGTGCATGAATATCTAAATGGTTTGTTAACGTATCGAATTTATATTTCTCAGGAATTTCAATGAAATACTGATCAATATTTTCAACCGTCATTTCTTTTGCTTTTACTTTAATTTCTTTCGGGTCTTTCATTAAGGTCGTTGCAATATTACGGATTTCTTTTGGCATTGTTGCCGAGAATAACAATGTTTGTCTTGATTCAGGAATCGCTTTTAAGATACTACGAATATCTTCAACAAATCCCATGTTCAGCATTTCATCTGCTTCGTCTAACACCGCTATTTTCACATGATCTGTTCGCAATGTTTTACGACGTAAGTGATCTAGTAAACGTCCAGGTGTTGCGACAACGACGTGATTATCTTTTAGTGAGCGAATTTGACGTTCCATATTCGCCCCACCGTAAATCGGTAATACACGAATACCTTTGATTTTACCTAAACGATTTAATTCCTCTGCCACTTGAATCGCCAATTCTCTAGTTGGTGCTACAACGATTGATTGGATTTTACGCTCTTTAGTATTAATTTTTTCGAGCATCGGGATTCCAAATGCAGCCGTTTTACCTGTACCTGTTTGTGCCTGGCCAATCACATCGAAACCTTGTTTTGCTAATGGAATCGTTTCTGTCTGGATTGGTGTTGCTTCTTCAAATCCCATACGTGTTAAAGCTTTCATAATGGGTTCTGAAATTTCTAATTCATTAAATGTTGTCAACTTTAAAGTCTACTCCTTTGTTCTGAATATATATTCAGTCGATTGATTTATCATGGAGAAAGTAGTCGTATCATGATACTTCAAGAGGTTGTCCGAAATGTTTATGCATACAGTTTTGTATGTTTATATTTTATTCATAAAAAATTCCCGCATTTTCCTCATCACTAGCGTCTGTTACATCTTTTGGCTAGAAGGATCCTGGTTCGCTTCATTAAACCTGGGGTTCACACTTTTTGTACTTGACGTAAGTTCTATCTCAAAGTATATTGAAGGGCTTCCTCCATATTATACTGATAAGGTCATCATATTATGTGTTATGAACATAGAAATGCCTCAACAGTTTTATAACCATTCTATCATAACATATATTGACAACTTATATCTAGGTATGTATATTGTTTCACATTTTTAATAAGGGCTTTTCGTGATTTCTCATAGCCTTCATGGTAAAATATTTTTAATGCACATTGAAAATAAAAAAGGAGGCACATAATGCGATTACCTCCATTCAATCCACGTATTGCGATCGCGATAGCTGCAATTGCGGGCGCAACGACAGCTATTTTTGTGAAATTAATCGGCAATCCGTTTGCTCCTTCTATTATTGCAACATATCGATTACTTGGAGCCGTTCTCATCATGTTGCCAATCATTTTATATAAATTTAAACATGAGTTTTCCTACTTTACAAAACGTGACTGGTTGATGCTTATCTTAAGCGGATGTTTTCTTGCTGGCTATTTTTCCTCTTGGTTTCACGCCTTACAATATACATCTGTCTTAAACACAGTTTTTATTCTAATGATTTATCCAGCGGTTATTTTTGTTGGAAATGCGATATTTAGTCGTGAGCGTTTATCTTTTGGCGCTTTAATTAGCATTGGGATTATTATATTTGGTACATGGATGTTGTTAAACAGTGACATAAATAGGTTGACGCATTTACGTCATGGTGATTTACTCACAATTGTTGCGTTATTTTTATTTGCTGGTCATTACTGGACAGGTCAAAAATCACGTCGTAAAGTTTCCCTCATAACGTATTTATTTACAGTGTATGGAGTTGCCACGACTGGGCTTATATTCATGAATCTGTTTATACATTCAGATGGGTTTCTCGTTCATCTCGGAACAATTGAATGGTTATCGCTTATTGGTTTAGCGATTATCCCGACCTTTTTAGGCGTCTTCGTCTTTAACTGGGTCATTAAATGGGCGCGTCCTATAACGGTTTCCATCGGCATGTTATTAGAACCGATTATCGCCACAATCCTTGCATACGTTATACTTGGTGAAGTTATTACAGTGAGCCAATGGATCGGCGTAACAGTACTATTTTTCGGTTTATATTTATTTATTATGAGTACCTCCAAAAAAAGAACGGTCACCATTTCGAAAAAAGAATAATCTTATCAAAAAAACTAGCCTACTCGTGTGGGCTAGTTTTTTATATTCCGTTCTATCATGATCCCGTTAAAAATTGTAAAACGAGTCGACTCACTTCATTCTTTGATTCATCTAAACAAAGAAAATGCCCTGAATCATTAAATAACACAAACTGTTTATCTGTTGAGGAAATGAGTTGATTGATTTCTTTCATCGTTCCATAAGGCACAATCGCATCCTGCCTACCTTGACCTACCCAAACAGGTGTGTTCACCTGTTTTAAAAATGGACGTACATATTTAACCAATTTCAAAAATTCAATCACGGATGTTAATGGCGTATCACTGAATTTTCTTAAGCTATTACGATACATCAGATTAGACGCTAATTCATGATGATGGGCATCGACTAAAATACCACCGAATTCCTTTGTCAATTGCCTGACTGAGAAGATTCGTAAGGCAGGGGCAAGCAACACGAGTTTTTCCACCTGAAAACGCGCAGCGATATAAGCAGCAATCATACCTCCCATAGAAAAACCAATGACATAAATCGTCGTACATGTTTTATGTAGTTCTTCATATGCGTGAACCGCTGCTTCTAGCCATGATTCATATGGCTTTCCTTTTAAATCAAGCGTTTCCCCATGCCCTGGTAAAATCGGTACGGACCATTGCCAATCGGTATGAGTCGATAAATAATCAATAAGTGGCTGCACTTCGCCAATGCGTCCTGTAAATCCATGGATAACAAGACAGCCTACCATTTGTCTCTCACCTCTTTATGCTACTAGCTACTCTTCTTAGTATAGGCCAATTTATAAAAAAGCGAACATAAAAAGAGAGCAGCTACATGCTCCCTTTAAGAGTCTTTCATATACAGAATGATAAACAGTAGTTCTAACAACCAAGGTACATATTGTTTTGCAATTTCAAATATGTCATCAATGGTATCAAATATTTTATCAATATCATACCGACCAGTTTCATCCTGAAATTGTTGTAAAAAACGATTAGCCTGTTTCGGCATCGGCCTTGCTAATTCAGATGGATAACTAGGTAGTAATGGCTTCTGGAAATATTCAAAAGCCGTGACATGACCCATTTGTTCATCATCAAGTACACTTTCATGATGAGGATACATATTTTGATACCCATACATACGCACAACCTCCTTTTTAACACTTTATGAATGAAAAGAAGAGTTGTGCCATGTGACCTGCTAACCATATATGCTTTTCCTTGATGTAATACTATTCCAGTTACGATTCAAAGGTTAAAAATTTCTCACTGTTAATCGTCGTGTGAATCTTAATAATCTTTCGCAATACCTTTTTATTAAACCCAAGTACGTGTTGATTAAGCTTTTGGTGTATGGTCGCAGGTGTACCATAAATACCTTTCTGTTGCATTTCATGTAAATCTGCTCTATTTTCAGTGACGTTTTTTATTTTGAAACGGATATTCCATTTTTCAAGTTGACGAACCACTTTTTCACAAGTCGGGCAAGCATTGCTCACATAAACAATAATATCTTCATCTTGCCAATCTGAATGACTCATGTTGTATGCCTCCTTGATGTTTTTTTATGAAACACAATGAATGGTTTCCCTTTTCAAATATAGTTAAACAAGTTTATTTTAAGATGTCATACATCGTTAATATTCAACTTTACCTAATATATAAGCGCAAAGTAGACCTACTAAAGCTGTGATTAAACTGGCTACAAGTTCTATACCTGTTGGCCACCCCGGAAAGACGACGACAATTGATCCAATTACTAGACCAATCACAACAGAAAATGTTGCCAATTTGAAATGTTTCATAAAATAATGAATCACTTTACTCATAAAGATCATCCCAAAACCAATACCAAGAGCCACGACAATGAGCACATTAAGCTGTAATGCACTAAGTGCCTCAATAATCGTATGATATGCACCAATGACTAATAATACAAATGAACCGCTTATGCCAGGCAAAATCATGGCAGCACTTGCGAGCATACCTGCCAAAAATAAAAACAAATACGTTTGTACGCTAAATTCTACGATAACGGCATGACCAGATGTGTCGAGAAAGACAAGCATTGCACAAAGGATTGCACCTATGATCAACAACACGATATGATGTGTTTTAAATGTGCCAATTTCACTTGTTTGGCGAAATAGATATGGCAAAATTCCAATAATCAAACCTAAAAAGAAAAATTGTGTCGGTGCCGGATAGGTTGCAAACAGCCATTTAATGATATGACTAAATGCTAACAGGGCAATGCCCATACCGAGTAGAAGTGGTATAAGAAAACGCACATGTTTTTTCCAATGCTTTGTAAATATCCCATCAATTGATGCTATAAAATCATCGTATATCCCTAATAATACCGCGATTGTTCCCCCACTAACACCTGGGATTACATCGCTAATACCCATCATAAAACCGCGATATGTATTTTTCCAATTCATGAGTTCATGGCTCCTTCAATTATTAATACGTCTCTATTATATACATACTTTGAACAAAAGTAGAATCACACATTTGTAAATTTTTTATGTCATTTTTTTAAGATGTTTAACTTTTTGCCAACCGGGTATCTTTATATTGTGACGAAAATTTCAATATAGAAAGGATTGTCGATGAATGCCAAGAGTTCAATATCAACCTACTAAAAACAAACAACTCTCTGATTCTCAAGAGGTGTTATATGCAAGATCCTTTAAACAAGCAGATATCGCAGGCGGCTTCAGACGTGAACGCGTAAAAGAAGCACGCACTGAAAATAAATAAGTACAGTGAATTCATCCAGATGGTTTAGGCCATCTGGATTTTTTATGCCTATCTTCCAATAAAGACCTAGTCATAAAGACTTGATAAGGTTATACTCGTACTAGAAATCAACTAAAAAGGAGGGCGTTTAATGACAGAAACTGCTGTTACATTAACACATGTCACAAAGAAAATTCAGAATAAAAACATTATTAAGGATTTAAGCTTTTCAATCCCAAAAGGTGAAGTTTTTGGTTTCATCGGTCCAAACGGTGCTGGGAAAACGACAACGATTCGTATGATTGTTGGGCTCATCAGCATTACAGAAGGTGATATCGAGATTTGTGGTAAAAGCATAAAAAAAGATTTCCAAGCTGCAGTTCGCCATGTTGGAGCTATTGTTGAAAATCCAGAAATGTATCCCTTTATGACAGGCTGGCAAAACTTAAAGCATTTTGCCAATATGGTCGAAGGTGTCACTGAAGAACGCATTCATGAGGTAATTCAGCTGGTTGGACTTGAAAAAGTCGTCCAACAAAAAGTAGGTCGCTATTCACTCGGTATGCGACAACGTCTTGGTATTGCTCAAGCATTGTTACATCACCCAGATGTGTTGATTTTAGATGAGCCGACAAATGGACTGGATCCAGCTGGAATTAAGGAAATTCGCCAATACATACGACGTTTAGCAACTGAAGAAAATATTTCTGTTATTGTATCAAGCCATCTACTTTCAGAAATCGAATTAATGTGTGATCGAATCGGTGTCATTAAAAATGGCGAACTCGTTGCCTTAGAAGCTGTTCATGATGACGCTGAAGCAACAGAAGCTAAGAATCAAGAGCTACGTAACGTAACAATTGAAGTCACCCCTATCGAAAAAGCGCAACAATTATTAACAGATACGTATTCATTTGAAGTCTCTAGTCACAAACATCAATTGTCTTTCCAATGCCAAAAAGAAGAAATTCCACAAGTCATCTCAACCCTCGTTCAACACGACATCAAGATTTATAGTGTCGAACGCCAAGTCGCCACATTAGAAGACAAATTCTTTGATTTGATTGGAGAGAATACCATTGATTAAATTAATTAAAAATGAATTATTTAAGCTGTTCATCCAAAAATCAACTTGGATTATGTTTATTGCACTTTTTGTCTTACTCCTAGGAAACGGAATCATTGCAAAAATTTATGCCGATGATTATTTAAATGATTACTCTGATGATTGGAAGAGTGAATTACAAGCGGAAAACAAAGAATTGAAAGAGAATCTTAAAGAAGCTGGTCATGACAATCCAATGGCAGAAATGTATCAAGAGGAACTAAGTGAAAACAACTACTATTTAAAACATAACATTAAACCGACAAACTATGGCGCGTTACAATTTGTTTATGATAATCGTGACTTTCTGCCCGTCGTAAGCTTGCTCACGATTATTGTATCTGCTGGTATTGTCGCGAACGAATTCCGTTGGGGGACGATTAAATTATTACTCATTCGGCCTGTGTCCCGGACGAAGATTTTATTCTCGAAATATTTTAGTACATTATTATTCGCATTAGGCGCTTTAGTATTCATTCTGATCGGTTCTTGGTTAATCGGGGCTGTACTCTTCGGTTTCGATGGACTTAATCCTAAAACAATTCAGTTAAGTCAGAATGGTGCAGAGTATACATCCGTCTTATCACAAATCACGTCTGGTTATGGTTATAAGCTAATCAATTTAGTGATGATGGCGACATTTGCCTTTATGATTTCTGCTGTATTCCGTAACAGTTCACTTGCGATTGGGATTGCGATTTTCCTAATGTTTGCTGGCAATACAATTGTTGCGGCTTTCAGTCAACATAGTTGGGCAAAATTTATTTTATTTGCCAATACAGATCTACAGCAATATCAAACGAACAATGTATTTATTGAAGGCATGACGTTATCCTTCTCTATTTCAGTGCTCATCGTATATTATATCGTCTTTATTGCCCTCGCCTGGATATTCTTTACAAAACGTGATGTCGCAGGCACATAATCTGGCTTTACGTCATTGAGGGGCTGTCCTTGTAAAATAGACAGCCCCGTTTTAATTTGGTCGAAATGGACAATCGCCGCTAATTTCCTCTGTATCATCGCCAATGAAATACTGCTTCCACTCTCGATGCGATGTATCCCCGTAATGACTAATATTCGGATGTTTCGGTAATTGATCCCATTTTTCTACACGTTTACGAATATTCTCTCTAGCACGCCTGCCACTTTTGGAGTCCCCTTCTAGTCCTGCAAATATTTGACGTGGCTGGAAGCCTAAAATAAGTGAATTACCAAGATCTCTCGTTTTTCTCTGTTTATAAGCAGGTGTATTCCCAAATACGAAATACGTATCCCCGGCAAATGAAAAAGACCATAAATGATGATCCGGATGCTTTGGGTAATCCTTTGGCCATTCATACGGGTCATGATCATGTAAATATTGTAATATATCCCAAAAATACGAACGATAATATTCTAAGGAATGTTCCGCTGTTTCTGGTTCAACAAATAAAAAGAACCCATGACGAATCAGCCGTTCTTGATTTGAAAATAAGGCGTTAAAAGCTTCTAACGTTTGTGGTAAATGTGCCCAATCATCATGACTAATATAACTATAACGTAACTCTCCTCGCGTATGACCCGCATAACCAAATGAGCAAGGAAAGTCCTGGCGTGTAACAATATTTGAAAAGGTTTTATATTCATTTAAAAACCATTCGGGTAAATCGCTTCGTTTATGCTGTTCAATGTCGTCCTTCGTTAACAATCTATGCCCCAACAAACAACACCCTCTTCCTAAAATCTTCATGGCTCTTCATACTGCATTTCCCAATAGATGATTTCTAAAACAGTTTAAGATCACTGATACATTGTCAATGGATTAAAAAAGCCATCATCTACTCTAAAGTAAATGATGGCTTACGATTATTTATTACGTTTTGCTGCTTTTTCACGTTCATTTTTATTTAAGATTTTTTTACGTAAACGAATCGATTCAGGTGTTACTTCGCAATATTCATCGTCATCTAAATATTGTAATGCTTCTTCAAGTGACATGCTTCTTGTTTTACGAATCGTCGCCGTTTGATCTTTGTTGGCTGAACGTACGTTCGTTAAATGCTTTTCTTTTGTAAGATTAACGGTTAAATCGTTCTCACGATTATGTTCACCAACAATCATACCTGCATATACTTCTGTACCTGGTTCAACGAAAATCACACCGCGATCTTCTAAGTTCATAATACCGTATGTTGATGCTTTACCATTTTCTAGCGCAACGAGTACGCCTTCTCTTCGACCACCTAGATTTCCTTTTACGACAGGTTCATACGTATCAAATGTATGGTTTAAAATACCATAACCATGGGTTTGTGTCATAAATTCTGTCGTATAGCCAAGTAGTCCACGTGACGGCACTTTAAACTCAAGACGCATTTGGCCATTACCTTGGTTGACCATATCTAGCATTTCACCTTTACGCTCACCGATTGATTCCATCACAGCGCCTGTATAATCTTCAGGTACATCGATTTGTACACGCTCAACCGGTTCACATTTCACACCGTCAATTTCTTTAATGATTACCTGTGGTTTTGATAACTGAAGCTCATAACCTTCACGACGCATATTTTCAATTAAAATAGATAAATGTAATTCACCACGACCAGATACAATCCAAACATCCGGAGAGTCTGTTGGGTCTACGCGTAAACTTACATCGGTTTCTAATTGTTTCATCAAGCGTTCTTCAATTTTACGAGATGTAATGAATTTACCTTCTTTACCCGCGAATGGACTGTTATTAACTAAGAATGTCATCTGTAAAGTTGGCTCGTCAATTCTTAAGAAAGGTAAGCTCTCTGGATGGCTTTCCGGACAAATCGTTTCGCCAATATTCAAGTCTTCCATACCGGCAATCGCGACAATATCACCAGCTTTTGCTTCAGTAATATCAACGCGTTTCAAACCGATAAACCCGAATAATTTAGTCACTCTGAATGATTTTTGACTACCATCTTCTTTCATAACGACTACTTGTTGGCCTACTTTCATACTGCCACGGAATATACGGCCAACCCCGATTCTCCCGACATAATCATTATAATCTAATAATGTAACCTGGAATTGTAACGGCTCATCTGTATTGTCAACCGGAGCTGGAATATGCTCGATAATCGTATCAAAAATTGGATCCATTGTTTCCTGTTGTGTATCTGGTTCATCACTTGATGTACCATTTAATGCTGAAGCATACATGACTGGGAATTCAAGTTGTTCATCATCAGCACCAAGTTCAATAAATAAATCAAGCACTTCATCGATTACTTCACTTGGTCTAGCATTAGGACGGTCAATTTTGTTTAAAACAACAATCGGACGTAATTTTTGCTCAAGTGCCTTTTTCAACACGAAACGTGTTTGCGGCATACATCCTTCATATGCATCAACAACTAATAATACACCATCAACCATTTTCATAATACGTTCAACTTCGCCACCAAAGTCGGCGTGTCCTGGTGTATCTAGAATGTTAATCTTTGTATCTTTATATTGAATAGCTGTGTTTTTCGCTAGGATCGTGATGCCACGTTCTTTCTCAATATCTCCGGAGTCCATTGCTCTTGATTCAACTTGTTCATGCTCTTGGAATGTTCCTGAGTATCTTAATAGTTGATCCACTAACGTCGTTTTACCATGGTCAACGTGTGCAATAATTGCAATATTACGAATATCTTCTCTTAAATTCATAAACTTTGCTCCTCTTTTCTAACCGAATCTCATTAACTTAGCTAGTATACCACATAATCCTTTAGATAAAAAACGGATATTTTGCGATGTAAAACATTTTTTTATTTTTTAGCAAGTGGAAGTTCTATCTCAAATAATGCGCCCCCAAGATCTGCCACACCGGCATGAATCTTACCACCTGATGATTCAATCATTGCTTTGGCAATTGCCAAGCCTAGACCAGTATCTCCATCCTTACCTTTTACAAATCTGTGGAAAATATAAGGCTGTAATTTTTGGGGTATGCCTGGACCATCGTCAGCAACAGCAAGTTTTACCAAGCCTTTTTCTTCAATCACACTAATAACAATCTCGCCTTTAGCATAACGTACCGCATTACTCGTGATATTTAATACACTTTGTAATAATTGATTACGATTCACATAAACGGCAACATCTTTTTCGATATCAATGGTGAATTTCAAATCTTTATCCTCAAGGAAAGGTATAATGCGATCTTCCACATTTTCCAATAAGTTCGCGAGAGATACGTTTGTCCGCTTGCCAATCGTATCCTCAGTATCTAATTTAGCTAAAATCGTCATTTCATTAATGATGCTCTTCAAACGATGGACTTCCTTCACCATCACGTCTAACCCTTTATCCTTTTCTTCTTGATCAAAGATGCCGTCCCGGATACCTTCAGCATAGCCTTGAATTGTCATCAATGGTGTTTTCAATTCATGACTAGCATTTTGGAAGAAAGCTTGTTGTGCCAATATATATTGATTCAACTCATCCGCCATTTCATATACACTTTTTTCGACCTCTTTGATTTCACCTGTTGCATGAATAGGAGTGAGTTCACCAAACTGTCTGCGCTCAACTTTTTTAAGTTCTTTTTTCAAATTAGATAATGGCGTAACTAGTTTTCTCGTGAATAACGTACTTAGTAAAATCGCTACGATACCCCCGATGACAAAAACGACAAACATCCGCATGATAAAACTCTCCTGTACATGCTGTAAGTCATTCAAAGGCGTTAACAAAATAAGTTCTAAGCCTTCCTCATCCGGATAAAATAAAATACGTGAGGCGACAAATTTATTTTTGCCATATTCCCAAAGATTTTGTTGATTATCAGAGAAGTCATTTTGCTTAATAAATTCCTTTGTAATCTTTTCAGATTCTGATGAGAATAAAAGTGAATTATCTTTACGATTGTATAAAAACACTTGTAAATCTTGTTCTTCTAAGAATACTTTAAATTGATTAATGTTCGCCTCATCGACATCATCTTCATTCAGCATATGAACGAGTAATTCACCTTTTTGTGCAAGCTGACGTTCCTCATCTTGAATGAGAAGACCGAGCACAAGTGAATATAAAACATACCCTGTCACTGCCATAACAACAAATAATAAAGCAGTAAAAGCTAAGTTTAATTGCGTTTGTAATTTCATTCTGTACCTTCTTCAATCCCTAATCGATAACCGTAACCCCAAACGGTTTCGATATTTAATCCATCAAACTTCTTGCGAATACGTTTAATAATATCGTCTACCGCTCGGTCACTTCCGTAATACGTCCCACCCCATACTTGATCAATAATCGCTTCTCTGGAATATGCATAGTTAGGGTGTTCCGCAAGCAATGACAGCAAGTCGTATTCTTTAATGGTTGTTTCAATTTCTTCACCTTTCCAAAACACACGACGCTCTTTTGGATATATGGTTAATTCTGATAATTTCAAAACACTTTCTGTCGTTGAACTTTTTTGCCCAGAACGTTTGAACAAACGTCGTACTCTCGCGACAAGCTCTCTCGGACTAAATGGTTTTGTTAAATAATCATCTCCACCTAATTCAAGCCCGAGGACTTTATCGATCTCTTCATCTTTTGCTGAAATGATAATAATCGGAACATCGCTCTCGTCACGAATTTGTCTACAAAATTCAAAACCGTCCATTCCCGGCAACATAATATCTATAATCCACATATCCGGTTGATGTGCTCGCCATATGTCAAGACCATCTTCAGCTGAGCCCGCAACCGTTACGGTATAGCCTTCCTTTTTCAAATAAGACTCCACAATATTTTGAATGTTTGTATCATCTTCTACTAACCCTATATGTTCATTCATATCGTTTGGCCACCTTTAATCATTATTCTACACATATTTTCTCATAAACCTCATCACTTGAACAATCAATAGGTAAATTTACACAGTTTTTCTACATAATCAACCCATTTTTATTACACTTCCTCGTTATACTGAGCTTACAATAATTTTTAGAGAAGGTGATTGTTTTGACTGAAAACAACAATGAACAAGAACCACAAGAACAAAAAGTAAACATTCCCCCTAAGCATAAACATTCTTTTCGTTCAGCATTTTTCGGTGGGTTATGTGGTGGAATTATTGCAACCATCGCAATTCTTGCATTGTTTATGAACCAGCTACTCCCGTTAGATGCATTACAAATATCCGCTGCTGAGGATCAGCAAAATAGTGGACAAACTCAAGAAACAAAAAATTTGCAAAATGCGTTTAGCAGCGACGGTGAAACAGCTGATTTAACCAATATTTCTGAAGCAGTCGTTGGTGTCATCAATATGCAGGAACAAAGCCTATGGACTCCTGAGAAAGAAGCAGGTTCTGGCTCAGGGATTATTTATAAAAAATCTGGTAATAAAGCATATGTTGTTACCAATAACCACGTCGTTGATCAAGCTAAGCATATTAAAGTTCAACTATATAATGAGAAAAAACTGGACGCTAAAGTAATTGGTAAAGACGCCGTTAGTGACTTAGCTGTATTGGAAGTGCCTGCTAAGGAAATCAATACGGTTGCCGAGTTTGGTGATTCAACAAAACTAAACGTTGGTGACAACGTGATTGCAATTGGTAATCCGCTTAACATGAATTTATCAGGAACTGTTACAAAAGGGATTATTAGTGGACTAAATCGTTCCGTTCCGGTAGACACAACTGGAAATAATCAAACAGATTGGGAAACCGAGGTCATCCAAACAGATGCAGCGATTAATCCCGGAAACAGTGGTGGTGCACTTGTAACCAATGATGGTAAGGTCGTTGGCATCAATTCTATGAAAGTGGCACAAGAATCTGTTGAGGGTATTGGTTTTTCGATTCCAATTAATACTGCAAAACCGATTATTAAAGAACTTGAAACAAAAGGTGAAGTCAGTCGTTCATATCTTGGTTTAAGTATGGCCAATGCAAGTGACGTTCCAGAGGAATATCAAGACCGTGTCAGTTTACCAAAAAATGCTGATGATGGCGTTGTTGTTGCCGATGTTGAAGATCGTTCTCCTGCAGCCAGTGCAGGCTTAAAACAATTTGATACAATTATTAAAATCAATGATAAACAAGTTCACTCGTATTTGGATATTAAAAGTTATCTCTATTCCTCTACAAAACCGAATGACAAAGTTACACTTACTATCTTAAGAGACGGAAAAACAATGAAGAAATCAATTAAACTAGGCACTGTTAAGCATAACCAAAATTAAAAAGAAGGGACTAAAGTCTCTTCTTTTTTTATGTTATAAACATTATAATAACAATACTTAGCGCACTTTATCCAATATACATAGCTCGTATGATTTAAAAATTTGCAATAATTAGTTTCTTAAGTCTATTTAGTTGAATATGTGCGTAAATTTTAAAAAAGGAAGTGATCTTATGAACTGTCCAAATTGCGGGGCACATGTTGAATCTGGAAAGTTTTGTCCAAAATGTGGGACTTCACTTGTACAAGAACAAGCAGCCCATCCAGAAACGGCATCGACTACTGGAGAACCTGCTGCACCACAAGCACCTACTCCACAAACAGCAAATAATCAGGCTACACAAAATGAATTTGTTGATAATGTAAAATCCACAAGTTCGAATTTCGGTCAATTCTTTATGACCTTACTGAAGACGCCAGGCGCAGCACAAAAAGCAAATGGAAATGATATGATTTCCGGACTCATTACACTTATCATTTACGGTCTTTTAGCTGGCCTACTCTTCTATCTAAACGGAGGGAGCAACCCAGAATTTGGGGATGAGTTTTTCAAACCATTCCTACAAATTGTTGGTATGCTTGCAATATTTGTTATAGCAACATTTGGTGCTGGTAAGTTAACGATGCAGGATTTATCATTCCAAGATACAATTGCTAAATACGGGGCATACACGGTACCATTCTTACTTGTATTTGCCGTTGCTTTCCTTGCAACATTAGTTGATTTGTATACAGTTGCAAATATTTTATCAGCAGCAAGTGTGTTAGGAATTGGCTTTATCATTCCTGTCCTGATTCTAAGAGAGCAACCAATCAAAGGATTTGATCATGTCTATTTAATGGTCATTCTATCCATCATTTCAATCATTTCTATATTTTATCTTGGACGCTTCTTAATCAACATAGATATCATTAATCAACTTAATTCAATAACTGACATGTTTGATTTCTGATAAGCATTAAAAAGAAGATGGGACATAACTAAAGTAACCAATCATAAAAACGAACAATAGATATAAGAGTATACAATCGTTTCAGAAATATACATCGCGTTCCGCGGGCACGGCTTCAGCCTCCTCGGAAGAAAGACACTTCCTGCGGGGTCTTCAGACACGTGCTGTTCCCGCTGGAGTCTCGTATATTTCCTTACTCCATATCTTCATTGTTCGTTTTTTAAATGCATTTAACTACTTTTGTC
The DNA here is from genome assembly GCA_018711205.1 of Candidatus Avamphibacillus intestinigallinarum. Taxonomy (GTDB): domain Bacteria; phylum Bacillota; class Bacilli; order Bacillales; family Amphibacillaceae; genus Avamphibacillus; species Avamphibacillus intestinigallinarum. Next base: position 33,699 of record DVIO01000104.1, read on the forward strand.
CCAGCCTCTTTTTTTAATCTGTTAACTCTTCATTTTTCCTTAGTTCTTCGCTTCCTTCATAAGAACCGTTTATATCGGCATAAAGCATATCTTCAACTGCAGATAACTCTTCTGAGTCTTCTCCTGAAGGATTGACATAATCCTCCCAAGTTGTTGATGGGTTTGTCGATGACGTTCCATATCGTTCTACATCTTGCCAAGCGTCTTCTGCATCATATTCCACTTCATCTTTAAAACGATTCTTAAATGCTCCGTCATACATTTCTTCTTCAATTGGTCGCTCTGTTTGAACAAATGTATCGACATCGGCATGCTTAATACAATATTTCGTCGTCGGTACCGCTTCAAGTCGTTCGACCGGAATCGCTTCACCACATACTTGGCAAATGCCATACGTGTTTTCATTTAGAGCATGTAACGCTTCATTAATCTCTTCAAGTTCGACTTCAACATGCTCGTTTAACGCGTTTTCTCTTTGCCTATCGTATAAAGCCGTTCCCTCATCGCCCGGATGATTATCATAACTTGATAACTCTCCTAACGATTCTTGGGGGAATGCCAATTCCATATGATTAGACTTTTCAACACGATCGATTAGTTTATGCTGTCTCTCTTGTAATGTTGTTTGTAATTTAGCTTTTTCAGCGTTAGAAAGCAAAGCGTCGCCCCCATTTTTAAAAATGCCTTTCACTTTATGAAAGCATCTTTATTATATGTAATCGGGACCTACTCATTCAAAGACGGTACAGTTTTTAGCATGTCAATATGTGGGATACCGACATCTTCATATACGTCACTAACCGTTTCAAAACCAAGCGCACCATAAAATGCTTCTAAATGTGCTTGGGCTTGTACTTTAATCTGTGCTGGTTTCCAGTTTTTTTCTATATACTCAATGCCTGAAGCTAACATTTTAGAGGCAAGCCCTTCATGTCTCGACTCCTTCACGGTTAATACACGTCCGATGGATGGTTGTTCATATTTAACCCCTGCTGGCAATAATCGACTATACGCCACAATTTGGTCATTTTCCTTAATAAAACAATGCATTGCCTTTAAATCCAAATTGTCTAAATCTCGGTCCATACAATGTTGCTCCAAGACAAATACATCTAGTCTTGCTTGCATGATTTGATACAATTCTTCATTCTGTAAATCCGTAAATGATTTGATTAGAAACTCCATTTTGTTTGCTCCTCACCTTAACGTTAACTTTATTTTACGAAACATTTAATCAAAAATAAACTTAAAACTTTGTTATGATTGTTTACAGAGCATTCAGATATATTATGATGGACTTTAAGACATTCATGAATTAGAAAGGATGGAGGAATTTGAGTAAACAAACAATCGGATTTGTCGGTACGGGTGTGATGGGAAAAAGTATGGCAAAGCATTTACAACAAGCAGGTCATCCCATTCATATTTATACAAGAACCAAACAAAAAGCTACAGACTTAATGAATAATGGTGCATTTTGGCATGATTCAGTTGCTTCTTTAGCAAACGCTAGTGACGTCATCATTACAATGGTTGGTTATCCAAAGGATGTTGAAGAAGTGTATTTTGGCGACAAGGGCATTATTGAAAATGCGCAACCTGGTACATATGTGATTGACATGACGACATCTAAACCAACGCTTGCGGAAGAAATTGCGAAACATGCTAGTGAAAAAGGCATCCACGCGCTTGACGCCCCTGTTTCTGGTGGTGATATTGGCGCGAGGGATGCGACACTGTCGATTATGGTCGGTGGAGCGAAAGCAGACTATGACAAAATGCTTCCAATATTTGAATTAATGGGACAAACCATTTACTTACATGGTGAAGCAGGTTCGGGTCAACATACAAAGATGTGCAATCAAATTACGAATGCACTTAATATGATTGGCGTTTGTGAAGCGATTATTTATGCGAAAAAGGCTGGACTTGATCCGATCAAAATGATTGATACAGTGAAATCCGGTGCAGCTGGTAGCTGGGCACTTGCTAACCTTGGCCCGCGTATTTTAAAAGAGGATTATGCACCTGGATTTTATGTGAAACATTTTATTAAAGATATGACCATAGCATTAGAAACAGCAAAAGAACTTGAGATTCATCTTCCTGGACTGGAGCTTGCTCTGCAACTTTATGAAGAATTAAGTGAAATGGGCGAGGGTGATTCTGGCACACAAGCATTAATGAAATATTTCGAACGTGCATAAAAAAGGGCCTGGGACAAAAGTAAGTAGGAGCATCAAACCATGTACAAAGCATATAGACAATATGCATGTTTTGATTCGTTTACTTCAAGTATGTCCCAGGCTCTTTTTAACCTTTAGGCTGTTTATCAATTTCGCTTTGAACGACAAATGCAAGATCATGATTTTCAAATAACTGCAATACGGCTATGACAATGTCATTTGAAATCTCTTCTGCTTCTTGTTTAGGTACGGTTTTTTCAACACCTTCTTGTAACGCTTTATTTTTACCTTGTCCTGGATAAGCCTTCTCATACATTGCGACTGGATCGAGATCATGATTGATACACCATTGCGCAAACACAACGACCATCATGGCTTCGTCTTTCTGGTATTGTTCAATGATTTTTTGCTCAAGTTCTGTTCGTTCATTAAATTGTTCCATTCTTATCCTCCAAACAAAAAAGGGCTATCTCAATTTGAGATAAACCCTTTATTCTAATATTTATAGTTCGATTACGCGCGAACAACGTTAGCCGCTTGTGGCCCACGGTTACCTTCAACGATTTCGAATTCTACATCTTCGCCTTCTTCAAGTGTTTTGAAGCCTTCAGCTTGGATAGCTGAGAAGTGTACGAATACATCGTCTCCATCTTCGCGTTCGATAAAACCGAATCCTTTTTCAGCGTTAAACCATTTTACTTTTCCTGTCATTTACATGACCTCCTAAACAAATATCGTGCAAAACTAATTGAAAGACAAATACTTTTACACCACTTTGTTTAAAGAGATCGTAAAGTACTTTCAACTTCAATTTCCTTTTGCTTACTTTACTTTACCCTTTTTATGCGATAAAAGCAAGTTAATCGTCATTTATTTTTTTAAAAACTCATTCCATTCACTTTTTTTACGTGTATGCGTCTTAATATTCATTTGAACGTCTGTTTAGATACTGCTATAATAATTCTTGCAAGATTATAAATTCAAATTAAAACACCCCATACATTTGTATCTTGCAAATATAAATGAATAGGTGGTTCATTCACATGGAAGAAAGTTTAGACTATCAAGTACTACTATATTACAAATTCGTACCGATTGAAGATCCAGAAACCTTTGCAGACGAGCATCTGCGTTACTGTAAAGAGCTAGGATTAAAAGGTCGTATTCTTGTTGCCGAGGAAGGCATCAATGGTACAGTTTCCGGTACAATCGAACAAACTGAAACTTATATGAATATGATGCACGAGGATCCGCGATTTGCTGATATGACGTTCAAAATCGATCAAGAAAATCAACATGCCTTCAAAAAAATGCATGTACGTCCACGACCGGAACTCGTTACACTCCGTCTAGATGATGCAGTAAGCCCGATGGATAAAACAGGGACCTTCCTAAGTCCACAAGAATTCCATGAAGCTATGGAAGACGAAAATGCCATCATTCTTGATACCCGCAATGATTATGAATTTGATCTAGGGCATTTCCGTGGAGCGGTCAATCCAGATATTGAATCATTCCGCGATTTTCCAGAATGGATTCGCAATCATAAAGATGAATTAAAAGATAAAAAAGTACTTACCTATTGTACAGGTGGAATTCGTTGTGAGAAAGTGACCGGCTGGTTAATGGATGAAGGCATAGAAGATGTCAATCAATTACATGGCGGAATTGTCACATACGGAAAAGATCCTGAAGTAAAAGGGGCAAAATGGGACGGACAATGTTATGTGTTCGATGAACGAATTTCTGTTCCTATTAATCATGTAGAACATGTAGTTGTTGGCCGCGATTACTTTGATGGCACACCTTGTGAACGCTATGCGAACTGTGCCAATCCAGAATGTAACAAACAAATATTATGTAGTGAAGAAAATGAACACAAATACTTGCGAGGTTGTACGCATGAATGTCGTGTAAGCCCACGTAACTTATATGTGAAAGAGCATAACTTATCTACAGAAGAAATCAACGAACGCCTTGAAGCCATTGCCAACGAAGAAAAACAAATGGAAAATGCATAATGATAATCAGAACTGCTAAAGTAAATCTTAGCAGTTCTTTATATTTTCTTATAGATAGAGGTGAGGAAATGTCAGTCTATGAACATGAAGCTTATTTAGCAAATGGTGAACTCAAATCCCTTACAGCTTATCAAGGTGATGTATTATTAATTGTGAATACAGCAAGTGGATGTCATTTCACCAAGCAATTTACAGGACTTCAAGCATTGTACGAACGTTATCATGCACAAGGATTTCATGTTCTTGCTTTTCCGAGTAATCAATTTTTAAATCAAGAACTAAAATCCAATCGGGAAATCATGACTTTTTGTGAAACAACTTATCATGTATCATTTCCAATTTTTCAAAAAATACGGGTAAACGGTAAAGAACAGCATCCTCTCTATCGATACTTAACAACAGCGCAATCCGGTCTCTTCAATAAATCCATTAAATGGAACTTCACCAAGTTTCTCATCAATCGCAAAGGACAAGTTGTAAAGCGTTATGCTCCTACCGTTAAACCAGAACAGATTCAAGCAGATATTGAAAAAGCGCTTCTTTCCACATAAAAAAGCTGTATGAAACGATGATAAACCGCTTCATACAGCTTTACTTTTTTAATAAGCTTTTGCCCAATACACAAGTTCTTTTGCTTCTTTTCCACAGCAAACACATGTGTCTGAAATACTTTCTTGTTCCTCGGGAATACAACGTGATGTTGCAGATGTCTCTTCTTTAATTTTCTCTTCACAAGCATCCTCACCACACCACATCGCTTTAATGAATCCGCCTTTATTTTCAAGAACCTCTTTGAATTCATTAAATGACTTCACTGCAGTCGTCATATCCTCACGATGTTTCAAGGCTTGATCATATAAATTCTGTTGTACCTCTTCTAACAACTTCGGTAAACGTTCCTCTAATTCCGTAAGAGGTACGAATTCTTTCTCACCTGTGTCTCGTCTAGCTAAAACAACTTGTTCTTTCTCAATATCCTTCGGTCCGAATTCGATACGGACTGGAATACCTTTCATTTCATACTCATTGAATTTCCATCCTGGCATTTTATCGCTGGCATCAATATCAACACGTACAAGATCTTTCAACTGATCGCGTAAATCGTATGCCTTATCCAGTACACCTTCTTTATGTTGTGCAATCGGTACAATCATCGCTTGTGTTGGCGCAATACGCGGAGGTACAACAAGCCCACGATTATCACTATGTACCATAATTAAGGCACCCATAATCCGTGTTGAAACACCCCAAGATGTTTGATGAGCAAATTGACTGTCACCATTTTCATCAAGGTATGTAATATCAAATGCTTCAGCAAAACCAGTTCCGAAGTAATGAGATGTACCTGATTGTAAAGCTTTCCCGTCATGCATCAAAGCTTCAATTGTTAACGTGTATTCTGCTCCTGCAAATTTTTCACGTTCTGTTTTACGTCCTCTATATACTGGGATTGCTAAATATTTCTCAGCTAAATCTGCATATTCTTTCAACATGCGATTTGTTTCATGTTCAGCATCTCCTTTTGTCGCATGTGCCGTATGCCCTTCTTGCCAGTGGAATTCCGATGAACGTAAAAATGGTCTTGTCGTCTTTTCCCAACGTACAACATTCGCCCATTGATTGTATAGTTTTGGTAAGTCACGATAAGAATGGATATTTTTGGAATAATAATCACAAAATAGCACTTCAGATGTTGGTCTGATTGCTAGGCGTTCAACCAATTCATCTTCCCCACCATGCGTTACCCAAGCTACCTCTGGCGCAAAGCCTTCAACATGATCTTTTTCTTTTTGTAGTAAACTTTCTGGAATAAATAATGGAAAAGAAACGTTTGAATGACCTGTTTCTTTAATTTTTCGGTCGAGTTCATTTTTAATATTTTCCCAAATGGCATATCCATAAGGTTTCATAATCATCGTGCCACGTACTTGTCCATAATCAACCAATTCAGCTTGCTTCACAACATCTGTATACCACTGCGCGAAGTCATCTTCCATTGCTGTAATTTTTTCAACAAAATCTTTGTTTTTCTTTCCCATCATCGCACCTTCTTTATATGTAATCAGAATATATTCAAAAGAATAGTCCCACCGAAATGGGACTATTTTTAAATGTTTTAAAGGAATACTTATCGACATTATTCTTTATTAAATATATATTGAAATATTCGTAAAGTCAAGACACACCAATGTTTTTACGATTTATTAAGCCTTAATTAAACAGGTTCATGTGTCACTTTAATCTCATGTGCATGGCCATATTTACGTTTAGCTGCATGATCTGTTGGCCCAACATGTTCTGTATACGAAAATCCATATTCAATCGCCGTAGTAACGTATTTTTTCGCTTCCACAACTGCTGTTTCAATTGCTTCACCTTGTGCGAGTAATGCTGCAATCGCCGCTGAATATGTACAGCCTGCCCCACTCGTGTTCACCGTATCAATTCGTGGCGCTTCTAATAATGTTAATTGCTTACCATCATATAAAACATCTACTGCGGGACCTTCTAAGCGTCCTCCTTTAACGAGGACATACTTAGAACCAAGTGCATGTAAATCAACTGCTGCTTGTTTTAAGTCTTGAATAGATTCCAGTCGTTTCCCATCTAGTAATATTTCTGCCTCTGGCATATTTGGTGTCATAATCGTGGCTTGTGGAAGCAATTTATCTCGTAACGCTTTAATGGCATCATCTTCAAGTAATTTAGAGTCCAATTTCCCGACCATCACTGGATCAACAACCAATTGCTCATCTTGAACAGTCTCAGCGATTAATTCGGCAACACGTTCGATGACTTCAATTGAAAATAACATCCCTGTTTTAAAAACATCTGTACCAACTTGGCGCATCGCAGTAGCAAATTGTGCTTCAATCGCTTCAATGGTTTGCGGGTGCACATTTTTCTTTGTTTCAGGGTGCAGCGAAACAATTGCTGTAATGACACTCATCCCATATGTTTGGAATTCTTGAAACGTCTTTAAATCAGCTTGAATCCCCGCACTACCTCCTGCAGCAGAGCCGGCAATCGTTAACACACGAGCTGGTTTTGTATTCATACTTTTATCCCCTTCTATATTACAAATTCTCTTTTTTTGTGTAGAATTTTATTATAATTGAATTGTGATTATATTTTAATTCCTTTATAGATTGATTGCAATCTACATCTTAGAAATAACGATTTATCTATGAAAGATTGAAGGGAAGCTAACATGAAAAAACTAAAAAAGGATTTACTCGGTTGGTTGTGCCTCATTTTCGTCTTTATCATCATTTTTAGTGTGTATGCAGATATCCAGACACCAAATGCGCCCTCTCCTGCAATTATTAATGAAGGTTCAAAAGCAAAGGCGCCTACTGAGCTACATCCAATCGTTAAAGATAAAATGGAACAATTAAAAGAACAAGCTGCTAAAAAGCAAATCAAGATTGTCATCACAGACCACTTAAGAACGATGAAAGAACAAAATATGTTATATCAAAAAGGACGTTCAGCTAGTGGTCAAGTTGTCACCTACGCCAAAGCTGGCGAATCCTACCATAATTATGGTTTGGCTATTGATTTTGCTTTAAAAAATACAAATGGTGATGTGATATGGGACATGGAATATGACGGAAACCAAAATGGCAAATCAGATTGGCTAGAAGTTGTTGCTTTGGCAAAAGAGCTTGGTTTTACGTGGGGTGGAGACTGGAAACAATTTAAAGACTATCCACATTTACAAATGGATTTCGGTCTATCAATAGAAGACTTACAACAAGGCAAACGTCCAGGCAATACATAAAAGAGACTCAAACGAATGTGCGTTTTGAGTCTCTTTTATTACTTCATATTTTAATTCCTACTGTTCCTCATCTGGATGGGGGTCAATTTTATGTTCGTAGCCATAACCTTTAGAAATCGTGACCAGTGATAAAACGAGTACTAATAAAACAAATGCTGATCCTCCAATAATGACAGCCATTAACCTACTCCTAACTTACGATTACTCTATTATTGTCCATTATACGGATAAATACACGAAGTACAAGTAAGATTTTCCTATGACTGAAAATTCGAAAAACATATGAACAAGCCATGTAAAAGCTATCATACAAAAGGATGTTTTTGTATATCAACGTTGTACACAGATAAATGCGGAATTTGCCTGATTAAGAAGAATTATAAGAATTTATAGCGTTTGAAGCAAAGTTTAAAGATAGTTAACATTATAAATATGCTATATATTGTCGCATCTAAATAGAGATACATAGAATGGATGCAAATTATAAGGGAGGTCTATTGAATAGTGAAAAAGCTCTTATTTACTTCAATTATTGGACTCTCACTCGTTCTGTTAGCTGCATGTGGCTCAGACGGAGGAGAAGATGAACTAGCAAAACTTAAAGAAGATGGCGTTGTTAAAGTCGGCTTCGCAAACGAAGAACCTTATGCATATAAAGAAGGGGACGAAATTAAAGGGGCAGCGGTTGATATCGCTGAAGCTGTTTTTAAAGAACTTGGTGTAGATGAAATTGATCCACAACTTGCTGACTTCAGTGAATTGATCCCGAGTTTAAAAGCAAATAAATTCGACGTCGTAACAGCAGGTATGGCGATTACGCCAGATCGTTGTAAGAGTGTTTCATTCGGGGAACCCGAAATGAAATACGGTGAAGGATTAATTGTTAAAAAGGGGAACCCTAAAAATCTAAAAAGCTATAAAGACATCGCAGACAATAAAGATATTAAAGTATCCGTTATGTCAGGTGCGACAGAGAATGAGTTTTTAACATCTGAGGGCGTAGACGAGAAGCAAATTCAAAGTGCTTCAGACATTCCAGCAACATTCTCAGCTGTATCTTCAGGAAGAGCTGACGCAACAACTGGTACAGAAATGACAATCAAAATGGCATTAGAGTCTTCTGATAATGATGATTTAGAATTCGTTGAATCATTTGAACAACCAGATGTAGAAGGTAACCCAAGCTATGGTGCAGCTGCATTCCGTGATGATAGTGATGAACTTCGTAAAGCATACAACGAAAAACTTAAAGAGTTAAAAGAAGATGGCACAGTAGCAAAACTTCTGGAGAAAAATGGATTTAGTGAAGAGATGAATACTGTTGAATCAGAAGTAACTGCTAAAAAAGTATGTGACGGCGAATATTAATTCTCATTCCATAGAGTCTACCGGTTTTCTAGCTGTTAGACTCTATGGTTTTTACTTTTTAATACGAGAAAGGAGATGACGACATGGACGCCATAAAAGAAATTGTCCCTGTATTGGCTAAGGGACTAAACGTGACCATTACAGTTTTAATCGCCGCAGCAATACTTTCTTATATCCTGGCCTTTATTGCAGGATTATGCCGGTTATCAAAAAATGTATTTATTCGAAAATTTACTGGTTTCTATATTGAAGTATTCCGTGGTACTTCGCTTATCGTTCAATTATTCTGGTTATATTACGCACTCCCTACCCTGTTTGGTATCAATCTTGGTTCTGAGTTTTGGGTTGGTGTGATTGCGATTGCATTAAACTATGCAGCCTATATGTCAGAAATTGTACGAGGCTCTATTTTATCTGTTTCAGACGGACAAAGTGAGGCAGCAACAGCCTTAAATATGTCATCATTTCAAAGAATGCGCTTAATCATTTTGCCACAAGCGGTTCGGATGATGTTACCTGAGTTTGGTAACTATTTAATTCAAATGCTTAAGGCAACTTCACTTGTATCATTAATTTCTCTTCATGATATTTTATACCAAGGTGATATTTTTAGAAGCTCGAATCTAGCCCTAGCACCAACCGTATATTTCATCATGTTGATATTCTACTTTATTCTTGCACTTCCATTAATTTGGTTAACTCGAAAAGCAGAAGTCTTTTCTAAGAAAGGGGTTGCGAGTGAATGAGTGGTAACTGGAGTTGGGAAATATTTATGGACGCCCTTCCCTATGTTTCAAAAGGGTTAGGCATCACAGTCGGTTTAACACTTTCTTGCTTTTTATTTGCCCTTGTCTTTGGCTTTGTTTGGTTGCTTTTAAGAAATACACCATTCCGTATTATCAATTGGTTTTTCACATGGGTCATGGAATTTATCCGTTCCACGCCGCCGCTAGTGCAACTGTTCTTTATTTTCTTTGCTTGGCCTGCACTGCCTGTCATCGGTGTTTCATTGAGCCCATTTGTAGCAGCAATTCTCGGACTTGGCGTTCATTTCAGTACATACGTCGGTGAAGTATATCGTTCTGGTATCGAAAGTGTAGACAGTGGTCAATGGGAAGCAGCGAAAGCATTGAACTATAGTGCTAAGGATAAATGGTTTAAAATTATTTTGCCACAAGCAATACCGCCAACGATCCCAATGCTAGGGAATTACTTTATCATTCTCTTTAAAGAGGTTCCTTTGGCATCAACAATTGGGGTTGTCGGTATATTACAACTTGCGCAAAACTATGGTTCAAAAACATTTAATTATTTAGAACCATTAACCATCGTAGCGATTCTATTCTTAATTCTAAGCTACCCTTCTGCATTATTAATTAAAAAATTAGAACTCAAAATGAACCGTCGCTTTGAAAAAAAGGACGCTTAAATCTATTCTTAATATCACGGAATTTAGAGGAGTGAAGATATATGACGGAACCAATTGTTTCGTTCCAAGATGTGCATAAATCTTTTGGCGACATTGATGTCTTAAAAGGAATTAATCTAGACATTAAACCTGCTGAAAAAGTTGCTTTAATTGGGCCGAGTGGCTCTGGTAAAACAACCGTAATCCGTATGTTGATGACCTTGGAGGAACCAACATCGGGTGATATTTATGTACAAGATCAGAACTTATGGAAGATGAAGAAAAAAGACAAGTGGGTACGTGCAAACGAAAAACATTTACGTTCTGTACGTGGAGACATTGGGATGGTGTTTCAACACTTCAATCTATTCCCACATATGACCGTACTAGAAAATTGTATGTCCGCACCGATTCACGTTCAAAAGGTCAGTAAAAAAGAAGCGAAAGAACGCTCTCTTGAAATGCTTAAAAAAGTTGGATTAGGTGATCGACTCGATAACTTCCCAAGTCAATTATCCGGGGGACAAAAACAGCGTGTTGCGATGGCTCGCGCACTTGTTATGCGTCCGAAGGTCATGTTATTTGACGAGGTCACTTCAGCTCTTGACCCTGAACTTGTTGGCGAAGTATTGGAGGTTATTCGTAACATAGCTGAAGAAGGCGAAATGGCCATGATTCTTGTTACACACGAGATGGACTTTGCATTAGATGTTGCCGATCGTGTCATCTTCCTTGATGATGGTGTCATTGCAGAAAATGGTACACCAAAAGATGTCATCGAGCATTCACAAAACGAACGTCTACAAAGCTTCCTACACCGCTTTAGAAGTAATTAAACAAAAAAGCACCTGTTTGAATAGTATGATTTTGCTCCATAAGAGCGCACTATTCAAATCGGTGCTTTTTCTATTTTTTAGTTGACCTCAATCTTCTCCAATGATCCGAACTTCTCTTTCTAGATGAACATCGAATTTTTCGTTAACAACTTTTTGTACATGTCGGATTAGTCCAATATATTCTTCTGCAGTCGCATTGTCTTTATTCACAATAAAGCCCGCATGTTTTAAGGACACTTGTGCCCCACCTAACATCGTTCCCTGTAATCCACTATCTTGAATCAGCTTTCCGGCAAAGTATCCGGGTGGGCGTTTAAACACACTACCGCAAGACGGATATTCTAATGGTTGTTTTGTTTCTCGTTTATTTGTTAAATCATCCATGATGGCTTTGATTTCATGTTTATTACCTGGTTGCAGGTTAAACGTCGCTTCTAGCACAATATATTTCTTATCAGGAATATTACTTGTTCGATAAGCCAAATCCAAATCAGCCGCTTTTAACTCAAGTAACGCACCAGATTGATCAATCACTTTAGCCGACTCGAGACAGTCTTTGATTTCCCCGCCATATGCACCAGCATTCATAAATAAGGCACCTCCAACAGACCCTGGAATTCCACAAGCGAACTCAAGCCCTGTTAGAGTAGCAGCCAAAGCTGTTTCTGATGTATCAATAATGCGAGCACCGCTTTGCGCAATCACTTTAGTGCCATTTGTATGAATCGCATTTAATTTTTTCAAGTTCATCACAACGCCACGAATTCCCCCATCTTTAATGATGAGATTTGAGCCATTACCAAGTAAGGTAAAAGGGATGCCAACCTGATTCGTATATTTGACTACTTCTTGTACTTCTTCATACGTACTCGGAGTTACAAAATAATCAGCATTTCCCCCTAAATGTGTGTACGTATATTCCTTTAAAGGGACATCTATACCGATATTTTCCTTTTTCATGAGACGCACTAAGTCTTCATACACTTTATGTTCTTTAACCAATAAACTCATTCCTTTTTTGTTAAACTTTTCATTAAGGTTGCTTATATAAGAAATCGTAAACTAACCGGTCAACACGTTTACTTTCGTGCAGCATACTATGTCCCAGTCTTTTATCATCAATGACTTTTTCTTCAAAAGGATTACCTCTTATAATCTTTCGCAACATTTGTACGCTTTCTGTCTTCGCTACCCGATCACCCGTAGAGGCGATACTAAGCACTTGAATGGTCTTTGGAAAGTTCTTATTGCGTAAAGATTTTAATCCTTCAGAACCTGGCATTAAATCTTTTGCCGCTAAATCTTTCTGTGGATTTTTTAAAAAGTACGTATGGTCATATATCCCATCGAATGGGCTCCCAATTGTAACCAGTTTATTCACATTCGGATAAATCGTGCCATCATAATCTAATATATACTTCACAGATAAGATGCCCCCCATTGAATGACCAACAAGATTCACCTCATTTATGAAATAACGTTTCTTTAAGTCTTGTAGTACGGCTGCAAGCCATGTAGAGCCATCTTGAAAACTAGCACGATTATTTTCAAAAATCACTTGCACAAATAATGGCTTTCCCTTTGTCTTTAGCAATTCCTCAACATCAAGCGAACCATCTGCACCAACATGATAAACTAACCCTTTATCTCCCCAACCATATTCATTTTGGTATCGATCTAACATGTTTCCAAAAGAATAATATGTTCCTTTATAGCCATGTAAAAAAACAGTCGGTGTATACTGGAAGTCATCATGCTTTGCACGTTTGGACGTATAAACAACATCGGTTGATGAATAGATGAATAGGATAATAATTGCAATCAATATGACGTGTTGTTTTTTCAAAACATATACCTCTTTTATAACGATTGTCTAATTGTTCATTTATGATGCGTCTATTATAGCACCTAATCACTCAGATTTCTTCTAAAAAAGAAAAGCACCTACACAATGATTGTATAGGTAGCTTTTCGTAGATTATTTTAGATCTGCAATTTTATGAAAGGTAGGTTTCATCTTCTCAAAAGTAGTAATGTATTTAAAACCGATCGATTCAAATAACTCTAATGACGCTTTAAAATCATAACCAACTGTATCGGCAACATGAGAATCTGAACCAAGCGTTAAAATCTCCCCGCCACGTTCTTTATATAACGTTAGAATATCCTTACTTGGCATTCCTGTCGGCAAACCGTATTTATGCCCAGATGTATTCAACTCAATCCCTTGTCCTCTTGGAATAATCACTTTGAAAATCTCATCGATAATGTCATGAAATGAATGTGTACTTTGTTCTTTCGCATATCTTTTTACTAAATCTAAATGTCCAAGGATACTAAATTGATCAAAGCGTTTTACGCATTCAAGTAGCTCCTTGTAATAGATTTCAAAAGCTTCATCAACTGTTTTACCTTTAAAGAAATTGCCCGAATGTAAATCTTTTTTCTCCGTTGTATGCATCGAACAAATGACGAAATCAAAGGACTCCTCACTCATAAGTGCATCATACCGATCTAATAAATAAGGCTGTACACCGAGTTCTACCCCTTTTTTAATAGCAATTTGATCTTGATACGTTGTCTGCATCTCACTTATTTTTTGATCATACCCGACTAAATCTAAATCAAAGTCTATCGTTGGATCAGGATATTCATAATCTATATGCTCTGTAAAACAAATTTCACTTAATCCTTTGCGAATAGCTGATTCAATTGTATCCTCCATTGGTGTATCACAATCTGCCGAAAAATCTGAATGCATATGATAGTCAAACATAAAAAAACTCCTCTCCCTTATTGACTTCTTTTTTCGATAACTTTATAATACTATATAACTTTAATTAAATAAAGTGGTAAAGTGATGATGTATCACTTTTGTGAAAGGAGATCTTCTACAATGTCTACGCTTGATTACTATGATTCTAATATTTTAAATTTTGCAAAACGAAATGATATTATTTCTACCTTATATCACCGTTTCTTAACATATGGTTATCAACAAATTCGAACATCTACTTTCGAATCATATGATTTATACTCTACGGTTACAGGGACGATTCCACAAGATGAAATGATTAAGGTCATTGATCCTTCAGGAAAAGTACTTGTGCTCCGTCCTGATGTGACCATTCCAATTACGCAAGAAATCGCTGCAAAGAATACATCACTACAAAATGCGAAGCGTTACTTCTATGTACTTGATGTGTTTAGACAGTCATTTGGAGATAACGGAAGTAAAGAAAGAACACAAGCTGGTATTGAATACTTCGGTGAGAAATCGGCTGCTGCTGATGCGGAAGTGATTGCGCTTGCCATTCACGCATTACGTGATTTAGGTGACTATACATTCAAAATTGAAATTGGCCATGCTGGTTTCTTTAAGCATTTAGCAAGTCATTTAAATTTAAATGATACGGACTTTGAACGACTCAGACAATATATTCAAGCCAAAAACATGACAGAGATTGTGCCCTTTCTACAAAACTTACAATTAGACAAAGATATTGCAACAGCTGTACGGCAAATCCCAATTCTATATGGCGATCCAGATCATGTATTAAAACAAGCTAAATCAATTGCACTCAATGATGATATGTTAGCTGAGCTTGATCATTTACATGATGTCTATCAGGTCCTTAAAGGCTACGGTATGGAAAATTCAGTCGTATTTGATCTTGGCCTTATTAACCATATGAATTATTATTCAGATATTATATTCCAAGGATTTATGGAAAACGTCTCACGTCCAGTATTAATGGGTGGGCGTTATGACAGTTTAGCTGAACAATTCGGTGCTTCAATTCCCGCTATTGGCTTTGCTTATGATATTGAAGGATTATTAGATGCAACGAAAACAAAGCAAGTTATTACATTACCACAACCTATTGTCATAAATTATGAAAAAAATACAGAAAATTCAGCCCTTCATCTGGCAAATGAATTACGTCAAGAGCATTATGAAGTGATCGTAGAAGAAACAGAAAAATCAGCAGCAACGCCAGATTTTCATATTCAAATCAATCAACAAACAAAATCATTTACGCATAACGGTCATATGACGGAATTCAAAACATCTGAAGAATTATTTACATTACTAAAGGAGGCTACAGCAGATGGATCCATTAACAATTGCTCTAGCTAAAGGCAGAACAGCAGACAGTACGATTGATTTATTACATAAAACCGGGATCCACTTTCCCGATTTTACAAAAGACAGTCGTAAACTCGTCTTTTTTAGTTCCGACCAATCGATTAAGCTCATTTTCGTAAAAGCCGTTGATGTTTGCACATATGTCGATAAAGGAGCTGCTGATATTGGTGTCGTGGGAAAAGATAATATTTTAGAATCCGGTGCTGATATTTATGAATTACTCGATTTAGAAATTGGCAAATGTAAGTTTTCAGTCGCTGGTCCGATTGATCACCCACCTCTTGATGAAGTGAGTCAACTCACTGTCGCCTCAAAGTACCCGGGTGTAGCTGAAAAATTCTTTAAGGAAAAGGGTATTGAAGTAGATTTAATCAAATTAAATGGATCAGTTGAACTCGCACCCTTAATCGGGATGTCCGATGTCATCGTCGATATCGTTGAAACTGGTAATACGATTCGAGAAAATGGCCTGAAAGTGATGGATGATATTGAAGATATTAGTACACGTTTAATTGTAAATAAATCAAGCTTTGCGACTAAAACAAAAAGCATTCAATATATCATTGACCAATTTAGAGCTGGATTGGAGTGAACGCCATGCAAATTATAACTGGAACAGCATATGAACAAGAGTTAGATCATCCGACACGTTTTGAGGAGAGCAATCAACGACTGGATGACATTGTCTTAGAAATTATTCAAGATGTGCGACAAAATCAAGATGCGAGTCTATTAAAATACACTAAAAAATTCGATCAAGCGACATTATCGTCATTACGCGTGACAGAAGAAGAATTCTCTGAAGCTGAGTCGCTCGTTTCTAACCAATTTAAACAAGCGATACAGCAAGCAGCAGAAAACATTCGACTATTTCATGCCGAACAAAAAGAAAAATCCTGGTTCATGAATCCAACTGATGAGATTATGCTTGGTCAAAAGGTGACCCCTCTTGACTCAGTTGGTGTTTATGTACCTGGTGGAAAAGCAAGTTATCCTTCTACTGTTTTAATGAATGTCATTCCTGCAAAAATTGCTGGGGTTCCAGCAATTGCCATTACAACACCACCAAATGCTGATGGGACCGTTAATCCGCATGTTCTATACGCAGCACGTTTAGCAGGTGTTGATCATGTTTATAAAGTTGGCGGAGCTCAAGCGATTGCTGCACTTGCTTATGGCACCGAGACCATTACAAAGGTAAATAAAATTGTCGGACCTGGCAACGCTTTTGTCGCACGTGCTAAAAAATGGGTATATGGTGATGTTGCGATTGATATGATTGCAGGACCGAGCGAAATTTGTGTTGTTGCTGATGAAACAGCCATTCCCAAATATGTGGCAGCTGATTTATTATCACAAGCAGAGCATGACGAAAACGCTGCTTCTATCTGTATTGCTTTGAATGAAACAATCGCTCAAGACATCCAAAAAGAAGTTATGTCACAACTGAACATGCTTGAACGCTTCGATATTGCCAATGCATCCATTGAAGCAAATGGACGCATTGTTGTTGCGAAAGATCGCGATGAAGCGTTTAAGCTCGTGAATAAACTTGCACCAGAACATTTACAACTCATGCTCGCTTCACCTGAAGAGCAGATGCATCAAATAAAACATGCAGGTGCCATATTCCTTGGCAACTATTCACCAGAACCACTAGGTGACTACTTTGCTGGACCAAATCATACATTACCCACCAGTGGCACAGCTGCTTTTGCCTCCCCACTGGGTGTCTATGATTTCCTAAAGAAATCTAGTATCATCCGTTATTCCAAACAAGCGTTGCTTGAATCTGCTGATGCCATTGCAACGATTGCCAATATGGAAGGTTTAACGGCTCATGCAAAAGCAATTACCATTCGAAAGGAAGATGAATAAGTTGCGTAGACATCAAATCTCAAGACAAACTGCTGAAACAGATATTGAATTAGACTTTTCAATTGATGGTTCAGGTGAAACAAATATTAAAACAGGTGTTGGCTTTTTAGATCATATGCTTTTACTTATGACAAAGCATGGTTCATTTGATTTAAAGGTACTTTGTAATGGTGATTTAGAAGTTGACCAACATCATACAACTGAAGATATCGGAATTGCCCTTGGACAGGCCTATAACGAAGCACTTGGTGACAAAGCTGGCATTACTCGTTATGCGACGATTACCACACCAATGGATGAATCCTTATCGACTTTATCGATTGATGTGAGTGGACGTCCTTGCCTCGTTTATCATGTTGACGGATTAAAAGACAAAGTTGGTGACTTCGATACCGAGCTTGTTGAGGAATTTTTCCAAGGGTTTGTCAATCATGCCAAGGTTGCGCTACACATCCAGTTGCATTACGGGAAGAATACGCATCATATGATTGAGTCCATCTTTAAAGGATTTGGTCGTACATTACGAGAAGCAGCTTTTGTCAGTGGTCGTTTTAAAGGTGTGCCTTCTACAAAAGGTCTACTCTAGCTAAGGAAAGGAATAAAAATGATGATTGCAATCATTGACTACGGTGCAGGTAACATAAAAAGTTTACAATTCGCTTTAGAGCGACTTCAAATACCATCAATATTAACAAGCGACAAACAAAAAATTGAACAAGCAGATGCACTTATTCTGCCAGGAGTCGGGTCTTTTTACGACGCAATGGATAAATTAAACGAAAAACAACTTGATACTGTCATAAAAAAAGAAGTACAAAACGGTAAACCTTTGCTTGGGATTTGTTTAGGTATGCAAATGCTTTTTGAGACAAGCACTGAAGGTGGAAATTCAAAAGGGCTTGGTCTATTAAAAGGTAAGATTGATATAATACCCAATACTGTCAAGGTACCACATATGGGATGGAATCTTTTAAATATTCAACTCGAACAACCAATTGTTCAGAAATTACCTAAACGTCCTTTTGTTTACTTTGTTCATTCTTATTACGCACAGAGTACTGAACCGACTAATGTCATTGCAAATACTGATTATGACGTATCAATCCCAGCAATTGTACAACAAGATAATATCATCGGCATTCAATTTCATCCAGAAAAAAGTGGCGAAGCTGGTTTACAAATATTAAGAAACTTTGGAGGTATTATTTCATGATTTTGTTCCCTGCAATTGATATTTTAAATGGTAAATGTGTTCGCCTAATCCAAGGCGATTACAATCAAGAAAAGGTATATAGTGATTCACCTGTTGAGATGGCACAAAGTTGGGCGAATCAAGGTGCAGAATTTATTCACATCGTTGATTTAGATGGTGCCAAAACGGGACAAACGGTAAATCATAGAATTATTAAAGAAATCGCCGAAAAGGTCAATATTCCAGTTCAAGTTGGTGGTGGCATTCGCTCAATGGAAACTGTTCATCATTTACTAGATAACGGTGTGGCACGAGTAATTATCGGAACAGCTGCTATTCAAAACCCAGCATTTCTAAAGGAAGCCGTATCTTTATACGGAGATAAAATCGCTGTATCACTTGATGCACGAAATGGCTATATTGCAACAGACGGTTGGACAGATACTAGTGAGGTAAAAGCGATTGAGCTTGTTAAAGATCTAGACAAAGTAGGTATAAAAACGATTGTTTATACAGATATAGCCAAGGATGGTATGTTACAAGGACCAAACTTCGAAGAACTTGAAGTCATGAATAATGCCACAAACATTGATGTCATTGCTTCTGGTGGGGTTTCAACCGTAAATGATATTAATCAATTACAACAAATGAACTTGTACGGCGCAATCGTTGGCAAAGCATTATATGACGGTACAGTACAATTCAAGGAATTATTGGGGGCCAAATGATGAACTTAACCAAACGTATTATTCCATGTCTTGACGTTGATAAAGGACGTGTCGTCAAGGGAAAAAAATTCAAAAACATTCAGGATGTTGCGGATCCCGTAGAGCTCGCGAAAAATTATAACGCCCAAGGTGCAGACGAACTTGTTTTTTACGATATAACAGCATCTAATGAAGGACGAAGCATTTTTGTTGATATTGTTGAACAAGTTGCAAAAGAAATCTCTATCCCTTTTACAGTTGGTGGTGGATTACGAACTGTAGAAGATATTCAAAAGGTGCTACGTGCTGGAGCCGATAAGGTTTCAATCAATAGTGCCGCAGTAAAGAACCCTAAGCTGCTAAGTGACACAAGAGACAAATTCGGAAAACAATGTGTCGTCCTAGCCATTGATACAAAAAAAGTTGCTGATGGACGCTGGGGTGTATTCATTAATGGCGGCCGTGTAGACACAGGAAAAGATGCGATTGAATGGGCAATCGAAGCCGAAAAACTAGGTGCCGGAGAAATTGTTGTAAATGCAATTGACGAAGACGGCGAAAAAGATGGATACAATCTTGAATTAAACCGGCAAATTGCTGAAGCCGTTAATATTCCAATTGTTGCTAGTGGTGGTGCTGGTAAGCTAGAACATTTTAAAGAAACATTAACTGAAGGTAAATCAGATGCTGCCCTAGCCGCTTCAGTATTTCATTATGGTGATATTGAGATTCGTGAATTAAAACAATATCTGAAATCTAACAACATCCCCATTCGAGAGGTGGAGTGAATATGACATTTGATGTAAATCTTTTAAAATATGATGATAAAGGGTTAATTCCAGCAATTGTACAAGATGATTCAACTGGTGAAGTATTGATGCTTGCCTACATGAATCAAGAGGCTGTACAAAAAACAATCGATACGAAGGAAACATGGTTTTATAGTAGAAGTCGTCAGGAGCTATGGCATAAAGGAGCGACTTCTGGGAACACACAAACAGTTACACGAATTGAAAAAGACTGTGATGATGACACTCTATTGGTTACTGTTACACCAAATGGACCGGCCTGCCATACTGGCGAGCAGACATGTTTCTATGAAACGATTCAAGAACATAAAACACCAACTCGCACTGTCATTCATGAACTCGTTGAAAATATTAAAGATCGAAAAGCAAATCCTGTTGAAGGTGCTTATACGACATACTTATTCAATGAAGGCATTGATAAAGTCCTTAAAAAAGTCGGTGAAGAAGCAGCTGAAGTGATTATTGGCGCAAAAAATACAGATCAAGAAGAAGTGATTTGGGAAGTGTCTGATCTGATTTATCATACGCTTGTATTACTAGAAATTCTCGATGTTTCAGTAGATGACATTAAAGAAGAGCTTGTAAAGCGTCACATTCAAAAGCAAGGTGAAAGAAATGAATAAATTTTGGAGTTCTATGGTGAGGCGTACAAAACCATATGTACCAGGAGAACAAGTTAACTCGGAAAACTTACTTAAATTAAATACAAATGAAAATCCATATCCCCCCTCACCTCATGTAACAAAAGCGATTGAAGGGGAAATGCATCGTCATTTACAATTATACCCTTCTCCAACGGCTGATCGATTACGTGAAGTGATTGCGGATAAACACCAATTAACAAAAGACCATATCTTCATCGGCAATGGTTCTGATGAGGTCTTAGCCTTTAGCTTTATGGCATTTTTTGAACCGGGACAGACGATACGTTTTCCAAACATTACGTATAGCTTCTACCCCGTATACTCGAAAATTTTTGATATACCTTATGAAACGGTTCCATTACAGGATGATTTTACCATCTGCCCAAGGGACTATTTTAACGCTCAAGGTGGCGTGATTTTTCCCAATCCAAACGCACCAACAAGTCTATATTTAGAACTTGAGGCCATTGAGCAAATCTTACAACAAAATCCCAATCAAGTTGTCATCATTGATGAAGCTTATATAGACTTTGCTAAAACATCTGCAGCCACGTTAATTGAACAATACGAGAATTTACTCGTCGTGCAAACCACTTCTAAATCGCGCTCATTAGCTGGTTTACGAGTTGGCTTTGCACTGGGGCAACCACATTTAATCGAAGCACTTATGCGCATTAAAGATTCGATCAATTCATATACCATTGATCGTCTCGCCCTTGTCGGGGCAACTGAAGCGTTTTTAGATGAGGAATACTTTACTAAAACAACGAATCACATTATTGATACTCGAGAAAAGGTAACGACTGAGCTTGAAGCACTCGGATTCACAGTACTGCCTTCACAAACAAATTTCGTCTTTGTAACAAATGAACACCAAAACGCTAAACGACTTTATGAACAATTAAAAGCAGATGATGTGCTCGTGCGCCACTTTGATGTAGAACCGATTGAACAGTATTTAAGAATCTCAATTGGAACGGACGAACAAATGAAGCAATTCATAACCAGCTTAAAACAGCATCTCGCTTAATCAATTAAAAAAGCTCGCATCTTGATGTAAGATGCGAGCTTTCTTATTTTAGTCTAAACTTTCGTTAATTTCATCAATCATTTTCGGTACCGACTCAAGGCCGCCACCTGCTAGATACCATAGATATGGATCAAGGTAAACGATTTTATCGTTTTTGTAAGCGTCAGTTGTTTTAACAACTTTGTTTTCTACAACTTCTTTTGCAGGTTCCCCTTCTCCAATTGCTGTACCTCTATCGACAACATATAGGATATCTGGATTTTGTTTTTTAATATATTCAGATGAGATATTTTGTCCATGAGTAGATGCTTCGATTTTTGTATCTGCTGCCTCTACACCAAGTACATCATGAATGATCCCAAATCTTGATTTTGGACCATATGCACTCATTTTGTCATCATTTGCTAAGACAATTAGAGCTTTTTCACCTGATTTTTCTGCTTTTTCTTTAGTTTCTTTGATTTGATCTTCAATTTTCTTAACTTCTTTTTTCACATCATCTTGTTTGTCAGTGAAGATTTTACCAACTTTATCCATGTTCTCTTTGAAAGATTCCATGTAGTTTTCTGAATCAACACCTAAGTAAACAGTTGGTGCAATTTTTGATAATTCATCATATTGACTTGCTTGGCGACCTGAAATAAGAATCACATCTGGTGCCATTTCTGATAATGCTTCAAAGTCAGGTTCTTTTAATGAACCGATATTTGTATATTTATCGTCTTTATATTTATCTAGATATGGAGGAATTGTATTTTGCGATACACCTTCAACCTCAATACCTAGTTTATCTAGCGTGTCCAACATACCAAAGTCAAAAACAGCAACTTTTTTCGGATTAGCATCAAGGGTTACTTTATACTTTTCATCCATGTCTGCTCTTTCGTTAACAATATGCTGATTAATTGTAACTTCCTTACTGTCTTTTTTGTCATCGCTTGATGAACCTTTTGAATCATCTGAGTCATCTGATCCACAAGCTGTTGCAATCACAGCAAATAAAGTAATGAGGGCTATAAGCCAAAACTTTTTCATTCACATCTCTCCCTTTCTTTATTAAAGTAAATGTATTTAGAAACTTTTGGCCAAAGTTTGCAAACAAAGATTAGTAATAGACGCAAATGCGTCGATTATCAATTTCATTGATTTTAATATCCATGTCGTAGATGTCTTTTAATACACATTCATCAATCACATCACACGTACGACCTTGTTTCACGATTTTACCGTCTTTTAGTGCAACGATTTGATCAGAATAACAAGACGCAAAATTAATATCATGGATTACAATGACAATTGTTTTGTTCATTTCATCGCAAAGTTTGCGAAGATTTTTCATAATGGACGCGGCATGGCGCATATCCAGGTTGTTAAGTGGTTCATCAAGCAAGATATACTCAGTATCTTGAGCAATGATCATTGCAATATGTGCACGTTGTCTTTGCCCACCACTTAATTGGTCAAGATATTTATCTTGCATATCTTCAAGTTCCATATAAGCAAGTGCTTCGTCTACTTTTACAATATCTTCAGCTTTTAGCTTACCTTGTGAATAAGGAAAACGTCCGAATGAAACAAGTTCACGAACAGTTAGTCGCAGGTTCAAAGCATTCGATTGTTTCAATATAGAAATCTTCTTTGCCATGTCATTGCTTTTCACATGGGAGATATCTTCACCATCGATGGTAATCTCACCTTCGTCTTTCACAATTAAACGGCTGATCATAGAAATCAATGTACTTTTACCAGCACCGTTTGGCCCGATAAACGAAGTCAGTGTTCCTTTTTCAACTGTAAGAGATACATCATCAATCACATTTTTTTTGTTATATGATTTGAAAAGCCCTTTAATATTTACCATGATTGATTCTCCTTTAATAATAAGTAGATGAAGTAAATACCACCAACAAAGTTGATGATGACACTTATGGTTGTTTCAAATGAAAATATCTTTTCAACAATGAACTGTCCACCGATTAAAGCGATAATACTAATGAAGACAGCACCTAATATAATATATTGATGTCTGAACGTCTTCATAAATTCATAAGATAGGTTCACAACAAGAAGTCCTAAGAAAACAATTGGTCCAACTAATGCGGTTGCGACGGATATTAAAATCGCAACAATGATGAGTAACCTTTTTACGACATAATCATATGGAACACCAAGATTAATGGACTCGTCTTTCCCTAGTGCAAGTACATCTAAATATTTATAAAATCTCAAGAAGTAAATGATCACAAGTGCGATGACGACAATTGAGATATAGACCAAATCGCCGTTAATGTTATTAATACTTGCAAACATCTTGTCCTGAGCGACCATAAATTCATTTGGGTCAATTAATACTTGCATAAAGGTTGTAAAACTTGAAAAGAACGTACCTAAAATCATCCCAATTAATAATAAGAAGTAAATATTATTTTGTTCACCTTTGAATAACACTTTGAATAACACAAGTGAGAATAATACCATAGCTCCAATTGAGATGATGTAGTTCACATAACTGTTCATCATAACGAGTGAACTAGAACCATATAAGAAAACAATAACGGTTTGAATTAATAGATATAAAGAATCAAGTCCCATCACACTTGGGGTTAAGATTCGATTATTTGTGATTGTCATGAAAATCGTTGTCGCAAAAGCAATAGCACCACCGGTTAAAATCATAGCGGCTACTTTTAATACACGGCGCGGTAAGACATAACTAATAACACCTGTTAAGTCATAAAAAATGTAAAGTGCTGCTAATACTACGGCGATTGCTGCGAGTAAGATTGTTTTTTGCTTATAACCCATATTTCTTTCTCCTTAACAATAGATATATGAATGCGCCGCTACCAATTACACCTACAGTTAAGCTAATTGGAATTTCATATGGATATATAAGTATTCTACCAATGATATCGCAAATCAGAACGAATATGGCACCTAATAACGCTGTGTGCATTAGGCTTTTTTTCAAGTGGTCACCTTTATAGATTGTGACAATGTTAGGAATAATTAAACCAAGAAACGGAATGACACCCACTGTTAGAACGACTGATGCCGTAATGAGTGCGACAATCACCAAGCCAATATTAATGACTTGTCGATGATTTAATCCTAAGTTTTTGGCGAAATCTTCACCCATCCCTGCAATTGTAAATCTATTTGCATAGAAATATGCAATAAATAATAATGGGATACTAATATACATTAATTCATAATTCCCACTTAAAATGCTTGAAAAATCCCCTTGCATCCAAGATGAGATATTTTGAATAATATCATTCCGATAGCCGATAAATGTTGTGATAGAACCAACAATACTTCCAAACATTAACCCGATTAATGGGATAAATACTGGATCTTTAAATTTAACTCTATCCAATATTTGCATAAATAGAAATGTCCCAATAAGCGCAAATGTAAACGATAGAAGCATTTGCTGTATCGGTGTTGCAGATGAAAACACAACAAGTGAAATCATAATTCCTAGCTTTGCTGAATCCATCGTTCCCGCTGTAGTAGGAGAAACGAATTTATTGCGGCTGAGCTGTTGCATAATTAACCCACAAATACTCATACTCATACCAGCAATGAGAATACTAACCATTCTAGGGAAACGACTCACCATTAAGATTTGTTTTTGATCGGCTGTTAGATGGAAGATATCAAAGATAGAAATATCTGTAACACCTAGAAACAGGGAAGCTATTGATAAAATAACTGTTGCGATGATTAAATAATATAATTTCATATTAAAATCCCTTTTATTCCGGAAAAACCTGTCTCTATAAGTTTATGCTGTTTTTCCACCTCTATGATATTATTAATAATTATTATCAATTGCGAATTCTTCTAGATAAGAATGAGATTCATTATCAATTGATTGTTGACTTGAGTATAGCATACAAAAAATCCGTTAGCAATCGTGTATCATAAGATTATTTAATATTTTTCTTAAAAAGCCACTTAATTGTCAATTTTCAGTCACCTCTCCTCCTCCATTTAATGCCTCTACTTATATACCTTTTATTTAAAATTTATAACTAAAAAAATGACGAATATAATAAATCCGTCATTTTTCAAAATAATAATAATATTTGCCTTCATTAAATGTATCTTTGTATGAATCAATTTCTTTCTTCTCATTAGGCTTTAATGAAACATCTTCATATACCTTGCGATCGCTTTTATCACCTTTCTCTTTCGTAATCACTGTGATATCCCCTTCGTATGGTTCATCAGTATAATTACCAGCATAAATTTTTACAGTAGATTCATCTTTCTCTTCATCGGTGTAATATTTTAAATAAATGAATTGATCCTTACCTTCTTCTTCATGTATGTCATCCATATCTGCTATCATATCTCTTTTATAAAAGACATCATCATACATAAAGATTCCTGCAACAATCGTTACGATTATGTAAGAGAAAACAGCAATTTTTATGGTGGTCCCGATTATTTCCTTTTGATTATATCTCCCAAGGATGAGACCGATACAAGCAAATACTGTAAAAGCAATCGCAATATACGTCCAGTTAGAAAATAGAAGTTCAGTATATAATTCCATATTGGTGCTCCTTTTACATTATTTGTAGATTTCTAGTATAATTGTAGCAATAAAATATAGCGAAATCTATGAATATTGCGTACAATTGATACAAGATTTATTTCAACAAACAAAGAGGTGACAGTATATGCACGTCATTCATGAACAAATTGAACAGAAAATCCCTCCAATGAAATGGGCGACGCAATTTGCATGTAACTTGTCGTTCATCATTATTGGGATTGCAACGGTATTCATGCCTTTTTATCTCGTCACAACATTTGATCATTCAGGTTTTTATTTCATATTACTACTAGCTCCCTTAGGAATTTGGCTTGCCGTTTCACTAGGAAAGCAGCTCCCAAAGTTGATTTGGGACAACACCCATTTAGATGAAGCAGCATTGTTTCAAGATCAAATTCGTTTAGTGAATTGGAAGAAAAATGCCGCACAACCAAGACAAGAAACGAGTTTATCTTTTTCAGATATTGATTATGCTGTGGTGACATTTTATTTATCTAAACATACAGGAAATAACCAAGCATTATATCCACAGGTCATCTTCGTACAAAAAAGACATAATCGTTTAGCCTATCATACGGTACGCTTTTTGGATGATGATGGTATTAATCATTGGCTCCTTACTACACAAGAAAAACAAATCCCATTGTATTTCTCCGCAACCATGCCTGTCACGTTTACAGAGGAAGAGATGCAGTTTTTTCTACAGAGTGATCAGGAACTGATGCCCTTCACTTTAGAGAAAAGCTGGTTAGTAGAAGATGCTAAAATTGTTCATGCTTGGGATGAATTTTATTACAGTGAAGACGATACAGATTTTCAAAAAGAAACAGAAGATGGATTAAGTCCACAACCGAAGATTTTAACGAAAGAAAATTATGAGAAAAAACAAGAAGCTATGGAACAAAGTGAAGCTGCAATCAAAAATTCCGAAAAGAAAAAGCGACTGCATCAAACGGACTTTATCAATATTGGTTATATTCTTGCTACATTGTTTATCTTAGCTGTCTTAGCAAAATTAGACATCATTAATGAATACAGTAGTTTATATGGGCATATATTAATCGTTACCCTAAGCTTTCTATACTTTAATCGCTTAAGAGAGCAGTTAAGTGCTTTATACATTATACGTTTTTGGATTTTTAGTGGCGCATTATTGTTTGTCGTCGGTGTCATTGTCGCTGAAATTGACGATACGATATTTGAAGTCACCATGAATTACTTACTTGCTTCCCTTTTATCTTTAGCTTATTTATGGATCCCCTTTTTCATCACGAATGCACTCGCTAAGAAGGATCAGCAACATACAAATGAGGAGTGAAGTTGTGCATTTTTCAGCGAAGAAGGATAAAACCTATTTAAGTATCATGGGGCTGTTAAGCTTATTCATCTTTGTGAGCTTAATCTTACCCCTTATCACAAATACAGACTGGACCGTCCAAACAGCCGTCATAAGATGTGTTATATTCGGAGGAAGTATCGCTTTCGTGTCATGGTTTATTTTATCGATGAGCTATACGTTTCATGAAAACCACCTTCTTGTAAAAGGTGCCTTTATTCAAAAACAGATTCCATATGATCACATTACAAACGTTAGACACATCGATGGAATATCCGAAATGCTTTCGGGGTTTCAATTATTAACAGCTAAAAAAGGATTAGAAATTTCTTATAATAGTGGCGTAGTAGGTAGCGTAAAAATCTCCCCGCAGGATGAAGAGGCATTTTTAGCTGAATTAAAAAAGCGTGAGCCACATGTTAACATCGTTTCATAGTATTTTACATAAAAACACTCCAGATGCTCGTGAAATTTCACAAACGCCTGGAGTGTTTTCATGTACTAGCCTAATATTTGAATACGTTTTGTCTCTTTTAAAGCGTTGATATCGGCTGCTCCGATTCCAAACATAGCAATTTTCATTTCAAATTCTATTTGTTCCATCACTTCTTCAACAGAATCCGTTGAGATCGTTGCTGCTTCTAACAACTTACGCGCAAACCCGACCTTATCTGCTCCGAGTGCAATAGCTTTTGCAGCATCATGACCTGTCTTCATACCACCACTTGCAATTAAAGGAATATCCGGTAACACATTACGAACGGAACGTAGGCAATCTTTGGTTGGGATACCCCAATCATTGAATGCTTCAGCACTTCGTTTACGGAGTGGATCTCTGGAACGTAGCTTTTCAACCTGACTCCAAGATGTCCCCCCTGCACCAGCAACATCAATATAAGCAATTCCTGCATTCGTTAGTTTTTCAGCCACAGCCCCATCAATTCCAAATCCAACTTCTTTTGCACCTACTGGGACAGTCACTTCTTTACATACTTGTTCAATCTTAGAAAGCAATTGACTAAAGTCTAAGTCGCCACCATCTTGAATCACTTCTTGTAATGTATTCAAATGCAGCACAAGTGAGTCTGCACCTGTTTTGTCTACAATTTGTTGGCATTCTTGTGCACCATAACCATAATTCAGCTGGACTGCACCTAAATTAGCGATTAAAGGCGCTGTTGGTGCATGTTTTCGTACTAGGAATGAGTCATGATGTGCATGACTTTCTAACAAGGCACGTGTGGAACCAAGCGCAATAATCCAACCTCTTTTTTCAGCGGCTTCAGCTAAATGCGTATTAATCTCATTCGCAAGCGATGATCCACCTGTCATAGAACTAACGAGAAAAGGGGTCTGTACTTGTTTATCAAAGAAATTAGTGGATAGATCAATTTTGTTAAAATCAATTTCTGGTAGTGCATTATGAATAAATGATACACCTTCTAAACCGGTTGATTTATTCACCCCTTCTACCTGTTCAGTTAAACATAATTCAATATGTTCTGTTTTACGTTTATTAATTCCTTTTGCCACACGGCCACATCCTCTCTACATTTACATTTATTGGAGATGCATTTCATTTGGTTCTTTACCTTGACGCTCCCCACGATCAAGTGTTGCAATCTCTTCCATATCCTCTTTCGTTAATGCAAAATCAAACACATCAATATTTTCTTTAATACGTGATGGCGTTACTGATTTTGGTATGACAATTGTTTCGTTTTGTAAATGCCATCTTAAAATAATTTGAGCAGGTGTTTTTTGATGTTTAGTTGCAAGTGTTTTAATCACTTCGTCTTCCATAAGCTTCCCTTTCATTAAAGGAGCCCATGCTTCCACGTGAATATCATGTTCTCTACAAAATGCTTTTAATGCTTGTTGTTGTAAGTATGGATGACATTCAACTTGATTCAGAACTGGTGTGACATCACACTCTTTTAAAAGACGTTCTAAATGTTCAATATTAAAATTACTAACGCCAATTGCTTTTACTTTTCCTTCATTATATAGCTTCTCTAATGCTCGGTAGGTTTCAATATATAAATCAAAATCTGGACAAGGCCAATGAACGAGATATAGATCCACGTATTCTAATCCAAGTTTCTCTAATGATGCATCAAATGCTTCAAGTGTTTTTTCATAGCCTTGATGAGAATTCCATACCTTTGTTGTAATAAACAAGTCTTCTCTAGGAATATCAGTTTCTTTTAGAACATTTCCTAGTGCCTTCTCATTTTCATAAAATTGCGCTGTATCAATTGCGCGATAACCAGATTCTAAAGCCGCTTTAACAGCTCGTTCGATCTCTTCTTCAGTCACTTTGTAAACTCCTAGACCTAATTGCGGCATTTTCACACCGTTATTTAATTGTACATAATCCATAACAGCTTCATCCCTTTCCCTATTTAAAATATCATTCAACATTAAAAATCACTAAAAAAACCTATGATTTTATAAGGTACTGTGGTATTCTATCAATATGTTAACCATAAAAATAATAGGTAAACAATAAACAATGGAGGTTTTCAACATGAAAAATAAAAACCCTGCTTTTAGTTTAACATTTGGCGCCTTATTTGTCGCTTTAACTGCAATTGGCGCAAACATCACGTCAATCGCACCCTTTTTCGTTGTAGGTGGGGTACCGATTACATTACAAACCTTTTTTGCAATTTTATCTGGTCTTGTACTCGGCAGCCGACTTGGTGCTTTTACAATGTTTGTATACATGGCACTTGGTCTAGCTGGCGCTCCTGTATTTGCACAATTTAAAGGTGGCGCAGCTACAATTTTAACACCGACTTTCGGCTTTATCTTATCTTTTATTTTAATTAGTTATGTAGCAGGCAAAATAATTGAAAGAAAAGCAACGCTACCATCCTATATTACAGCCGCTTTAATCGCTATGGTTCTGAATTATGTCATCGGAACAAATTGGCTATATGCCAGTTATCTGTTTTGGTTTGACGCACCAGGAGACTTTTCTTACAAAATCGCATGGCTATGGATGATGGCCCCACTACCAAAAGATATTGCACTTAGTGTATTAGCTGGGGTATTTGCGTTTAGATTACAAAAACAAGGCATCATGCTCCCTAGTTTAAAACAACAACAATTAAAGGAGGAAGTTAAATGAGTAAATGGCACGAACTTGCAACACAAGTATTGGAACAGAATTATGAATTAACTGAGACAGATGCACTCAATATCTTAAATGCGCCAGATGATGATATTTTAGATATTATGGCCGCTTCATATAAAATACGAAAAAGGTATTTCGGAAATAAAGTTAAACTCAATATGATCATCAATACAAAAACAGGATTTTGCCCTGAGAATTGTGGTTACTGTGCACAATCGATTGCAGCAACGACACCTATTCAAAAATATACAATGATGTCCAAAGATCAAATCATTGCTGGTGCTCACCGGGCAAGTGAAATGAATTCGGGAACATATTGCATTGTAGCGAGTGGACGTGGTCCAACAAATCGTGAACTTGACACGGTTACAAGTGCTGTTAAAGAAATTAAAGATCGTTATGATGGGATGCGTGTCTGTGCCTGTCTTGGTATTCTAAAACCCGGACAAGCCGAGAAATTAAAAGAAGCTGGTGTCGACCGCTACAATCATAATATCAACACATCAGAACGCCATCACGAAAACATTACAACAAGTCATACATATCAGGATCGTGTTTCTACAGTGGGCAAAGTGAAAGATGTCGGTATCTCCCCTTGCTCAGGCGTCATTGTAGGTATGAAAGAAACAAAACAAGATGTCTATTACATGGGACAAGCTTTAAAAGAACTTGATGCTGATTCCATTCCTGTTAACTTTTTACATGCTATGGAAGGTACGATGCTTGAAGGTACAGATGAGCTCCATCCAGTATATTGTCTAAAAGTACTCGCTTTATTCCGTTTCATGAATCCAACGAAGGAAATTCGTATTTCCGGAGGTCGTGAGGTGAACCTACGTAGTATTCAACCACTTGGATTATATGCAGCCAATTCTATCTTTATTGGTGACTATTTAACAACCTGTGGACAAGATGGTACAAAAGACCATGAGATGATTCGCGACCTTGGTTTTGAAATTGATTATGAGAATGCTGAAGACTTTGAAGATGCTACAGTTTAATAAACATGACTTAAGGGCAATTGTGTAACATCACAATTGCCTCTTTTTTATTATTTTATGTCTCCTTCAATGCGAACCTAAGATTTTTTTGTTAAAATAATGAGAGTAAAAAGGAGACGACAAATATGAGAAATCAATTACAAGAAAGATTTATACGCTATGTAAAAGAAAACACACAATCTGATGCGAGTCAGTCAAGCACACCGACAACTGTAGGTCAATTAGAATTAGGTCGTATGCTCGTTCAAGAACTGAAATCCATCGGTTTAGAAGACGTTGATATGGATGAATTTGGTTATGTGATGGCAACATTACCTGCCACAACTGATCAAGACATCCCAACGATTGGTTTTCTAGCCCATATGGACACAGCGACAGATTTCACAGGTGAGGGTGTCAATCCGCAAATCATCGAGCAATATGATGGTGGTGACATTGTATTAAATGAGGCGAAACAAATCATACTCTCCCCTCGTGATTTCCCAAATCTACAACATTATCATCACCATACATTGATTACAACAGATGGTACGACATTACTTGGAGCTGATAATAAAGCCGGTATAGCAGAGATCATGAC
The DNA here is from genome assembly GCA_018711205.1 of Candidatus Avamphibacillus intestinigallinarum. Lineage (GTDB taxonomy): Bacteria > Bacillota > Bacilli > Bacillales > Amphibacillaceae > Avamphibacillus > Avamphibacillus intestinigallinarum. The sequence continues at coordinate 66,341 of DVIO01000104.1, forward strand.
AGCTATGGAGTACCTAGTGAATCATCCAGAAATAGAACACGGAAGAATTCGTGTCGCCTTTACGCCTGATGAAGAAATTGGTCGAGGTCCACATAAATTTGATGTAGACCGCTTTGATGCAACATACGCTTACACCGTTGATGGTGGGCCAGTCGGTGAATTACAATATGAAAGTTTTAACGCAGCTGGCGCACGTCTAACCGTTCACGGTAAAAATGTCCATCCCGGAACTGCTAAAGGCAAAATGGTACATGCCGCAAAAATCGCGGCTCAATTTATCAATCAGTTACCGAAAAATGAAGTACCTGAATATACTGAGAATTATGAGGGCTTTTATCATATTATTTCCATCTCT